>JANLPX010000410.1:0-2960 GCA_031367485.1 Alphaproteobacteria bacterium
CGTCCCCGGCATTGATCACCGAACAGGAGACCTTCTGCGCCAGCAAGGACGCCGCGCCGGAGGAAGCATGGCGGATAATCAGGATATCAGGCTGCATGGCGTTCAGCGTCACGGCCGTATCAATCAGGGTCTCGCCCTTGGATATCGAGGAGGCGCGCGGGCTCATATTCACCGTGTCGGCACCTAGCCGCTTCCCTGCTAGCTCAAAGGAACTCTGGGTTCGCGTCGAGTTTTCGAAGAACAGGTTGATCAAGGTGCGACCCTTGAGTAGGTCGAGTTTCTTGGTGGTTTGGCGATTGAGGCTGACGAAACCGTCGGCCAAATCCAGCAGGCCAGCGACTTCCACGGGGTTCAGATCCAGGATCGACAGGAAATGCCGCTGTGGAAACGGAAAGGTGCGCCCAAGCACCTCGTTCAGACCGGGAGGCAAGATTGTCATTAAAGGAGCGTCTTAGGCGAGGTGGCGACCGATGCCAAGTCTAGCGGCAAAGTCTGCACAGCTATTCGAGGCCCCGCAGCCGCTCTAGCGCGCCTTGCAGAATCCAGCCTGCGGCCATTTTGTCGACCACCTCGGCGCGCCGCGCGCGATTGAGGTCGACCTCGTCGATTAGGAACCGGTTGACGGCCATGGACGACATCCGCTCGTCCCAGAAGGTGATCAGCAGCTCTGGGCGCAATCGCAGCAGGTTGCGGGCAAAGGCGCGGCTGGACTGGCAACGGGGGCCTTCGGTGCCGTCCATATTGACGGGCAGGCCGATGATGATGCCCGCCACCTCACGGCCATCCATCAGCTTGAACAGGGCCTTGGCGTCGTCAGTGAACTTGGTTTTGGGAATGAGTTCGAGGGGGGAGGCGACAGTGCGCGTGGGGTCGGAGACGGCGACACCAATAGTCTTCTCGCCCAGGTCAAGGCCGATGAGCGCCCCATAGCGCGGGAGCAGGGCGGGGAGTTCAGTAATCTCGACGACGGCCATGGGGTTTCATAGCGGGCTTGGCGGCGGACGCAACGAATGGGAACATGGTGGCGAGGCGTGCGGAGGGTGTCAGGATGAGCGATCAGGTCCGTGAAATTGAAGGTCAGCGCGTCTTGGTTTGCGCGTCTGAGGGCGGCCCGGTGCTGACTGATCGCGATGCTTCGGACCTCGTGCAACTGGGGTTCGACCACCAAGCCCATTGGCTGGCCATTCCGGTTGAGCGGTTGGGAACGGATTTCTTCAACCTCTCTACCGGCATTGCCGGGGAGGTGATCCAGAAGCTGGTGAACTACCGATTTAAGCTGGCGGTGGTGGGGGATGTTTCGGGATTTGTCGCGCAGAGCAGCGCGCTGCGGGACTTCGTTGTGGAGTCCAATCGCGGGCAGCATGTTTGGTTTGTGGGAAACTTGGTAGAGTTTGAGGGGCGGTTGAGCTCGGCTTAGGAAATCTTGCCCATCATCACCAGCGTCAACACCACCAGCATGTATCCCGCGACCCCATAGATCAGCACACGCAGCCAAGGTCGGGGCACGCGGGCCATGTCAGGGCGACCTGCTGGATAGACTAGCGCGACGTGGCGGCCTTCTGGTGGCTTCCTGACTGTACTGTAGACCTTGTCCACAACCTCGACAGCTTTGCCAGTTTCGTCGGTGAAACTGAGGCGTGGGGTGAAACTGCGGGTGCCATCGTCAAGCTCACTGCGGAAGCCGATGACGGTTGCCACAACGTGCCGTTTGGGTCGGAGGAGGTGTTGCCAGTCTTCTGCGACGAGGACGGCAAGCACGATGTTCACGGAGGCGATGGCTAGCCAAAGAATGATCTGCATGGTCGGGCTCGCTCCCATCTCGCGCGTTGAGACTAGTGCGGTGAGGTAAACTGACCGCAAAGATGCCGATCTGCGGCTCACGCCTTGCCAAAACCGCCTGCACCCGGCTAACCCCTGACCCAATTGGAAGGAGGCCCTATGGCCATTGATGTGGAGACGGTCCGCAAGGTCGCGCGGCTGGCGCGGATTGCGCAGCCTGAGCAGACACTGGAGCCGCTGGCCCGCGAGCTGAGCGGGATCATGGCCTGGATCGAGCAGTTGGCTGAAGTCGATACGGACGGGGTCGCGCCCATGACCTCAGCGGTCTCCATGCCGATGGCCATGCGCGACGATGTGGTGACCGACGGCGGCGATGCCTCGGTGGTTCTCGCCAATGCGCCAAAGACCGCCCATGGCTTCTTCGTTGTGCCCAAGGTGGTGGAATAGTCATGAGCGCGCTCACCAAGTTGACTCTCAAGGCAGCGCTCGACGGCCTTGAATCCAAAGCATTTTCCTCTGAAGAGATTACCCGGGCGCATATTGCTGCCATCGAGGCGGCGCGGTCGCTGAACGCTTATGTTTTGGAAACCCCGGACAAGGCTTTGCAGATGGCGCGGGCATCGGATGCTCGACGTGCCACAGGCCAAGCGGGACCGTTGGATGGCGCGCCGCTGGGGATTAAGGACCTGTTCTGCACAGACGGCGTTCGTTCGACCGCCGGATCGAACATCCTAGGCAATTTCGTGCCGGCCTATGAGTCGACGGTCACCTCGCAGCTATGGCGGGACGGTGCCGTGATGTTGGGCAAGCTCAACATGGACGAGTTCGCCATGGGGTCGTCCAATGAATCCAGTGCCTTCGGGCCAGTGGTTAATCCTTGGCGCTCGAATGGATCGAACGCTAAGCTGACGCCGGGTGGATCTTCGGGCGGATCGGCGGCCAGCGTGGCAGCTGACCTTTGCCTGGGCGCGACGGCTACCGACACCGGCGGATCGATCCGTCAGCCTGCGGCCTTTACGGGCACGGTGGGGATCAAGCCGACCTACGGGCGCTGTTCGCGCTGGGGCGTGGTGGCGTTTGCGTCGTCGTTGGATCAGGCGGGACCCATCGCCAAGACGGTGGAGGATGCGGCGATCCTGCTGCGCTCCATGGCAGGCTACGACCCCAAGGACTCGACGAGC
>JANLPX010000427.1:0-1921 GCA_031367485.1 Alphaproteobacteria bacterium
GGCGGGGTCGCGCTCGATGCCGACATAGCGGCGGCCCAGACGCTTAGCGGCCGCGCCGGTGGTGCCGGTGCCGAAGAAGGGGTCCAGGATGATATCGCCGACTTTGGTGGAGCTAAGGATCACCCGGTGCAGCAGGGCCTCGGGTTTTTGCGTCGGGTGGGCCTTGACGCCGTGCTCGTCCTTCAGGCGCTCTTCGCCGGTGCAGAGCGGCAGGGTCCAGTCAGAGCGCATCTGTAGCTCATCATTGGCCATTTTCATGGCGTCGTAGTTGAAAGTGTAGCGCCGCGCGCCACGGCTTTTGGAGGCCCAGATCAGGGTCTCATGGGCATTGGTGAACCGGGTGCCCTTGAAGTTGGGCATCGGGTTGGATTTACGCCAGATGATGTCGTTGAGGATCCAGAAGCCCAGGTCCTGCAAGGTGCCGCCGACGCGGAAGATGTTGTGATAGCTGCCGATCACCCAGATCGCGCCGTCGTCCTTCAGCACGCGCTGGCACTGCGTCAGCCACTCGCGGGTGAATTTGTCATAGGCGGCAAAGCTCTCGAACTGATCCCAGTCGTCATCGACGGCATCGACCTTGGAATTGTCGGGCCGCAGCAGGTCGCCGCCCAGCTGGAGATTATAGGGCGGGTCAGCGAAGACCAGATCGACGGATTTGTCGGGCAGTTTGCGCAGCGCTTCAACGCACTCGCCCAGGATAATCGTGTCAGGAACCATGTCAGTCTCGCCAGTTACGAGATCGAATCCTGAATCATCGTGGTGAAGGCCGCGTTTCCGAACGTGGTAAAGAGGGGGTTAAGGGTTCGTCTCTTGCCATTTTACCCAAGCCCCGTGGGGATGGGTCTGAGCCAGCAGCTCGTCTCGCCCGCCCGGCCACTGGGTCAATCTGACCTCCATTATAGGTCCGACCGTGCCGGTCACCGGCTCCATACGCAGCCATGCGAAGGGTGCCATGGAGGTGGCTTGAGCGCCGAGATCTTCGATGATTTTCGCCAGCTTGGCTTGGCTCTCGGGCGGCATATATTGCCAGAAGACCGAGTGATAGAGCACGGTTACCGCACCAGCCTGGGGCATGGCGACCAGCGCGGGCCACTGCGCCGCGTCTGCGGTTTCGACACACACGCCGAGCTCAAGCGCCAAGTCGATGGCAGCGCGGATGCGGGCCAGGCGCTCGAACTGGTCGGGCCAGATATAGGCCAGCATCCGGCGGCACTGGACGGGATCGTTGAGGTCGCTGGGGCGGCGATCGCAGGCGGCGCGTTCGATCACTTCGACCTTGGCGTCAGCGGCCGGTGGTGCCCCGGTCCATTCGGTGTCGATCTTGACAGGGCTGGTGGGGTCGCCCCAGGCGGTGTCGCCGAATTCGTAGGCGTAGCGATCCCAGTTGAGGTTGAGGCCTGCGCTGGCCCCGATCTCGAAGGCGCGGATCGGCAAGCCGGTGCGCTTAGCGATTTCCAGGAAGCCAGGGGCAAGGCAGGCGGAACGTCGAACTTCGTTGGTCTGAGGTTCATGGGTGATGAAGGCGGCGATCCGGTCATGGTGGTGCGCCATGGCGGCGAGGACGGCGGTCCAAGCGGCTTGGGCGTCGGTCTCTTGGCCGGGGCGGGGGAAGGTTACGGCGAGGTCGGGATCGTCACCGCTGAGGACGAGGTCGTGCAGCGCACCCAACAGCCTAAGGTGCGAGGCGTGTTTGAAGACGTCGCGAACACTGGCGTCGGCCCAGGGGGCCATTAGCTTGGCGGTCATTCCGTCGGCTTCGAGATCGGCGGCGGCGTGTTCGAGCAGGTCGCCATAGAAGGGTGAACCTAGTTCTCGGCAGCCTTGGGCTTGGAAGCGAAACGCGCTGGCAAGGTTTGGATGATGCATGGGGTTAGGTCACGCCCAGCGCGCGCTGCCGTCAATCTTGATTCAGCCGATCAAG
>JANLPX010000016.1:0-1500 GCA_031367485.1 Alphaproteobacteria bacterium
CAATCACCCTAGCCAGGTTCTGGCCGTGGGCGACACCGTTAAGGTTCAGATCGTCAAAATCAATCCCGACACGCAGCGTATCTCGCTGGGCATGAAGCAACTGCAGTCCGATCCTTGGGACGGCGTGGAAGCCAAGTATCCAATGGGTGCGAAGTTTACCGGCCGTATTACCAATATCACCGACTATGGCGCCTTTGTGGAGCTGGAAGCCGGCGTTGAAGGTCTGGTCCACGTGTCAGAAATGTCCTGGACCAAGAAGAACGTCCATCCGGGCAAGATCGTCTCCACCAGCCAGGAAGTCGATGTTGTGGTTCTGGATGTCGATCCGTCCAAGCGCCGCGTGTCCCTTGGCCTCAAGCAAGCCATGGATAATCCTTGGGACGCCTTCATCTTGGCGCACCCTGTCGGCTCCACCGTTGAGGGCGAAGTCAAGAACGCCACCGAGTTCGGCCTGTTCATCGGTCTGGAAAACGACATCGACGGCATGGTTCACTTGTCCGATCTCGACTGGGCTGTCCCAGGCGAAGAGGCGATCACCAAGTATCACAAGGGCGAAATGGTTAAGGCCCGCGTGTTGGACGTTGACGTCGAGAAGGAACGTATCTCGCTCGGCATCAAGCAATTGGCCGGCGACCCAATGGTGGGCGAAGCTTTCCGCAAGGGACAATCGGTTACCGTTACGGTGACCGAGGTGACTACCGGCGGCATCGAGGTTCGCTTCGGCGAAGACGACGCCCCGATGAGCGCCTTCATCCGCAAATCGGATCTGTCTCGCGACCGCGCCGACCAGCGGCCTGAGCGCTTCGCAGTGGGTGACCGCGTTGATGCCCAGGTGACCAACGTAGACAAGGCTGCGCGCCGCGTGACCGTGTCCATCAAGTCTCTGGAAATGGCCGAGGAGAAGGAAGCCATCGAGCAGTTCGGGTCTTCGGACTCCGGGGCGTCGTTGGGCGATATCTTGGGCGCGGCTCTGCGCGAGAAGGCCCAAAAGGACTAAGCGGTCTGAGGGGGCAATACCCACTTGGATTGACGTGTTATCAAGCGGCGGACCGGTTTGCCGGTCCGCCGTTTTCTTTGCCCATTGGTCGGCAAATCCGACGCGGGAAAAGGCTCCCGGGTGGGCTTTCGCGCTGCCTGAAGCATTTCTCTTGGCCTGCGAGGCTTTTCGAGGGTTGAACATCCGCAGGGACTCGACCATGTTCCGGCTTCCGGACACCCAGGACCCAGCATGATAAAGTCGGAACTCATCGCGCAACTCGCCGAGGAAAATCCGCACCTCACCCAGCGCGACATTGAGCGGGTGGTTGGGGTGATTCTAGAGCGCATGATTGTGGCTCTGGAGGAGGGCGGGCGTGTTGAGCTTCGCGGGTTTGGTGCCTTGTCTGTGCGATCTCGCGATGCGCGTTCGGGGCGTAACCCGCGCACTGGCGACGCCGTGGACGTACGGGCCAAGCACGTGCCGTTCTTTAAGAGCGGCAAGGAACTGCGCGAGCGATTGAA
>JANLPX010000037.1:0-10066 GCA_031367485.1 Alphaproteobacteria bacterium
TGCTCCAGCAGCGTCTTAGGCGAAGCTTGTGACGAAGGCTTCGAGGGCGGCCTTGAGGTCGCTTTCGGTGTCGGCCTTCAGCTCTTTCTGGGTGCGGATGGTATCAAGGATCTTCTGATGCTTACCGTGTAGGCGCGCCAGGAGTTCGCGCTCGAACCGGCCGACTTGCGACGTCGGTATGGTGTCGAGATAACCGCGCGTGCCAGCATAGATCACCACAACCTGCTCTTCGACCGACAGGGGCGAGTACTGGGGCTGCTTCAAGAGTTCGGTGAGGCGTTCACCGCGCGCCAACTGGCGCTGGGTGGTGGCGTCGAGATCTGAACCAAACTTGGCGAAGGCGGCAAGCTCACGATACTGGGCCAAGTCACCTTTAATCGGGCCCGAAGCCTGCTTCATCGCCTTGATTTGAGCCGAGGAGCCCACGCGGCTGACGCTGATGCCGACGTTCACGGCTGGGCGGATGCCCTGGAAGAACAGGTCAGTTTCCAGGAAAATCTGGCCGTCAGTGATCGAGATCACGTTGGTCGGGATATAGGCCGACACGTCATTGGCCTGGGTTTCGATGATCGGCAGAGCGGTCAAGGAGCCCGAGCCGTTATCTTCGTTCAACTTGGCGGCGCGCTCGAGCAGGCGGCTATGCAGGTAGAACACGTCACCTGGATAGGCTTCGCGGCCTGGGGGGCGGCGCAGCAACAGGGACATTTGACGATAGGCCACGGCCTGCTTGGACAAATCGTCATAGATAATGACAGCGTGCATGCCGTTGTCGCGGAACCACTCGCCCATGGCGCAACCGGAAAACGGTGCCAGGAACTGGAGAGGCGCAGGCTCAGACGCTGTCGCGGAGACCACGATGGTGTAGTCCAGCGCGCCCCGCTCTTCGAGGGTCTTGACGATCTGAGCGACGGTCGAGCGCTTTTGGCCAATGGCGACATAGATGCAGTAGAGCTTGGCGCTCTCATCATCACCGGCGTTGATAGCCTTTTGATTGAGGATGGTGTCGATAGCGACGGCGGTCTTGCCGGTCTGACGGTCACCAATGATCAGTTCGCGTTGGCCACGGCCGACGGGGATCAGACTGTCGATGGCCTTGAGGCCAGTCTGCACAGGCTCGTGCACCGACTTGCGCGGGATAATGCCAGGGGCCTTCACGTCAACGCGACGACGTTCGGCAATATTGGTCAGCGGACCCTTGCCGTCGATGGGCTCACCTAGTGGGTTGACGACGCGGCCCAGCAGACCACGGCCCACCGGAACATCGACGATCTCCGACAGGCGGCGAACTTCGTCACCTTCAGAGATGGCGCGGTCTTCGCCGAAGATCACGACGCCGACATTGTCGCTCTCCAGGTTGAGCGCCATGCCCTTAACACCGGCCTTGGGGAATTCGACCATTTCGCCCGACTGGACGCTGTCGAGACCGAAGACCCGGGCGATGCCGTCACCGACGGACAGCACCCGACCTACGTCGGAGACGTCGGCTTCTTCACCAAAGTTGGCAATTTGTGATTTGAGGATGGCCGAAATTTCGGCGGCGCGAATGTCCATGTCTTACGCTCTCTTGAGGGCGAACTTAAGGGAATCGAGCTTCGACCGAAGTGAAGCATCGAAGAGTCGGGATCCGACCTGCACCTTGATACCGCCCAAGATGGACGGGTCGATGCGGGTCTCGATATCGGGGTCTTGGCCAAGCGCGGTGCGTAAAGCTGCGGCGACACCCTTGGCTTGAGCAGTGCTAAGCGCGACAGCAGTTGTGACTTGCGCTGAAACGACGCCGCGCGCCTGGGCTGAGAGGGATTCGAAGCCAGAGATGACGTCGGCCAATGCCGCGGCACGACCATTGGCCGCCAACAAGCCAAGGAACTTGCGGGTGGTTGTGTGTAGTTTAGCCTTGGCGGCCAGAGCCCCCAAGGCGGCGGCCTTGTCGGCGACGCTAAACGCCGGAGAGCCGAGCAGCGTACGGAAGTCCTTAGACTCAGCGCGCATAGCTTTCAGCGACTTCAGGTCGGCCTCAACTGCGGCCACACACTTCTCTTCTGTCGCCAGATCGAAGAGGGCTTGGGCATATCTGCCACCCACATTCGACGTCTTGGAATCGTCCGCCACTTAATTGTCCGCCCGGTGCGTGTAATGAGCCGCCGAGAAGGATGTTCCTCGGTAGCCTAAAGGCTTGAAAGCGCTTGGAAAAGCACATCGGCTTGTGGAACCTGGGGAACCCCCTGTCCTTAAGCCGCGCGCCTGATAGCACGCGATTTTCGGCGCCGCAACCAAAGGAGAGCCCTTACTGGGTCAGGATTGACGCTCTGAGGTCAATGAACCGGTTGCAGCGCGGCGAAAGACTGCCGAGCCACTAGCAAGGATGTCGCCAGATACGCCCAAGACTCTGCCATGCGCGAAAATCAAACTCCGTGTTGCGCGGTCAATCCAGGCTTCGACCTGAACCGTGTGACCCTCGATCAAGGCGGCGCTGAAATCCAAGGCCAGGGAAACGGGCAAACTGCCGTCGCCGGCAACTTGGGCCAACAGGGGCTGGAGCAGAATGGCACCAGCTGCCTCGCCGCTGGGGACAGCCGCATCACAGCGCAAGATGTTTGACGTGTTGGACATTTGAATGAGCTCATGACGGCTAGGCGAGCAAAAGAAAAGGGCGTCGCAATGAAGCGACGCCCTCAAGTGGCAGGTTAACTAAGGATGCTGGGAGGCGAGCCTTAGCGTTTTGCGACCTGCGTATTGGGTAGCACTGCGGCGTTGCAGGCATTGACCTGATCGGCATCGAACGCCTTGCGGTTAGTCGAGAACCCGGCGACCGAACCGGCAGCCTTTGCAATCGTCTTGCAGGTGGCCGATCCATAGGTCTGGGAGGTCAAGGTCGTTGCGACGCAGGCGTCAGCTTCGCAGACAAACATCGCGCCGCCAGCGATGAACTTAGTCTTGGTCGCGACGGGATTTTGGAGCTTGGCGATAAGCGACTCGCCGGCAAGGGCTGATCCAGCAAAGGATAGGGAGAGAACACCGGCGCAAATGGCCGTGAAAGATTGAAGCTTCATAGGTGAGCCTTCCAGCGTTTCGGGGAGAAAACGACCCCTGACGGGACCGGCCTCTTCGGCTCTGTTTTGCCGCCTTGGGTATCCCCACCCGCCGCGCAGAACCAACTAAGCAACGCTAAGATAACAGTGTTAAGATCGACGGCAACTGAATTTTCTGTAACGTCGCTATGCGAATTTGCAGATGCCTCAAAACGGGCAGAATCCGACGTCAAACTTGGCAGCGCCTATCCTGTCGCCAGTTTGAGCGACCTAGGTTATCAGTCTCGTCCAACGGGGCGACGAAGGAACCTGAGGCGAACCTATGGCCAATGCGCAACCCCGCGGAAACGGACAGCCGAGACCTCGCCGAAGCGTAATCCAGGCTCTTGTCTATTGGATCGCTGTTTTGGGGGTCTGGGGCCTAATTTTTGCGGCGGCCTTTTTTGCCGTCTTCGCCATAGACCTGCCCGATACCTCCAAGCTTTACGATGCCAAGCGGCAGCCCTCGATTTCCTATCTAGATCACTCCGGCGCCCTGATCGCGGTACGCGGAAGCCAGTATGCGCCGCCGGCCGATCTGGATCGGTTGCCAAAATACGTGCCCGCGGCGTTTGTGGCCATTGAGGACCGGTGGTTCTACTATCACTTCGGGTTCAATCCATGGGGGATCGTTCGCAGCCAATTCTACAATCTCAGCCACAAGGGCGGCCCGCTGCGGGGCGGATCCACCATCACGCAGCAATTGGCCCGCAACCTCTTCCTCACGCCAAACCAGAACTATCGGCGCAAGGCTCAAGAGCTGATCCTAGCCGTCTGGTTGGAAACCAAGTTCACCAAGAAAGAGATCCTCGCGCTCTATCTCAACCGGGTGAATTTTGGGGCTGGTGCCTATGGGATTGAAGCCGCCGCGCAGCGATACTTCAATAAACCCGCCAGTCAGCTGACCATTGGCGAAAGTGCTCTGTTGGCCGGGATGATGAAGGGCCCCTCGCGTTACAACCCAGTCTCTTCTCCTGAGCGCGCGGCACGCAGGGCGACCGTCGTGCTCAATGAAATGGTGCAGACCAAGGCGATCACACCCCAGGAACGCGATGAGGCCTTCAAGAACCCTGTGCGGGTCAGCCCCGTCTTAGCCAATCAGCGCGCCCAGTATTTCGTCGACTGGGTGGACGAAAAGGTGCGGGGTCTGGTCGGGGAACCGACCGAAGACTTGGTGGTGGAGACTACTCTTGATCTCCCTATTCAATCGGCTGGCGAACAGGCTCTGACCCAGGGTGTCGCGGCGGCGGCTAGTCAGGGGGTACAACAGGGCGCGCTGGTGGCACTCGACGGCGAGGGGCGGATACGCGCCTATGTCGGGGGTACCCGATACGCTGAGAGCCAGTTCGACCGGGTGACGATGGCCCGGCGGCAAGCCGGTTCAGCCTTCAAACCCTTTGTTTATCTCACGGCCATGGAGCAGGGTCGCACGCCCGCGACCCCTGTGGTTGATGAGCCGTTGAAGATCGGGAACTGGGAACCCAAGAACTATACGGGCCGTTTTCTGGGTCCCATGAGTCTCGAAAATGCCCTTGCGCAATCGATCAATACCGTAGCCGCCCGGCTGGCCAGTGAAGTGGGCACCGCCAATGTGGCGGCGACGGCGCACCGGTTGGGGATCACCTCGCCCATTCAACTGGACCCCTCAATGGCGCTTGGTGCCGTTGAGGTCAGCCCCCTGGACATGGCCCAAGCCTATGCCCCCTTCTCGAACGGTGGGTTCTTAGCGCGGGGTTACGGCATTGAGCGGATACGCACTGCCGGGGGCCGCGTGCTCTATGATCACGGCCTCGAGAAACCGGTTCGACCCAGTGTCGTGCCCACACCAAGTCTGCAGTTCATGAACCAGATGATGCGTAAGGTCATCACTTCGGGCACCGGCACACGAGCGAAAATTGAGTCCTACGATCTGGCCGGCAAGACCGGCACGACCAGCGATTACCGGGATGCTTGGTTCGTGGGCTACACTGGCGGCTTCGTGACCGCCGTTTGGTTGGGTCGCGATGACAATACGCCCATGAAGCGGGTGGCCGGCGGCGGCGCACCGGCTGGCATTTGGCGAGACTTCATGTCCCAGACGCTACCCCGCTTGAACGTTCAAGCTATCCCGGGCGGCACTATCGATCCATCGACCTTGGTGGCACCAACCGATCCCATCGGCGACATCTTGAACCCTGGGCCGGATCCAGAAGTAATCGAAACCGGACCCGACAAAACAAAGCCAGACGATATTCCCTACTGATCGCCACCGAACGCGTGCAGTCGAAGGCCATGCGCCCGTAACCACGCACGGTGCGGTGCTGGGTCGCCGACCAAGGCCTGAACGTGATCCCAAAATCTCGGCCCATGGTTCTGTTCGATCAAGTGGGCGCACTCATGAGCCACGACGTAGTCAGCGACATCGAAGGGCGCGAGGGCCAAGCGCCATGAATAGCGGATCGCAGCCGGTGTGCCTGGCCGCCCGCCGCGACAGGAGCCCCAACGCCCCTTGGCATCCATGATGGTGACGCTAGGAAGTTTGACGCCAAGTTGGCCGCAATAGAACGCGGTACGGTCCGCCAACACCCGATGCGCCTCCGACCTGATGCCACGAATAACCGAACGCGCATAAGCCGCGCCCTCCCCCCGAGCCGCGAGGATGTCCGGGAGCGATTGACCAGATCCACGTTTGGCAAGTTCGAGGTGACAGGCTTGGCCGAATATCTCGATGGTCTCACCCGGCGCGACTGTTTGGACCGCAGGTAGCTCAGCGAGGCGGGCAGCGATCCAATCGGTGCGTTGACGGGCGAAGGCCGCAGCCTCGCCTAGTCTTCGGGGATTGGGCGCGGTGGCGATGAACTCACGGCGGCTCCGGTCAAGACGTAGCGATACCCGTCGAGCGCGACTGTGGACCTTGAGACGCACAGTAACTCCAGCCACTTCCAGCCGGTCGCCATCGGCAAAGGTCGGTCCGAATAGACTCATCGGCCTAGACTAGGCTGCTTTGCGAGTCTTTTCGAAGCCTACTTCAAAGTCGCGGATGAACTTGCGCACGCGCGGGTAAATTTCATCGCGGAAACGGCGGCCGTTGAAGACGCCGTAGTGGCCGACATGAGGTTGAACGTAGTCTTCCTTATATTCCGCAGGCAGCCCAGAGCAGAGCGTATGGGCGGCCTGGGTCTGACCGATTCCCGAGATATCGTCGTTCTCACCCTCGACCGTCAGAAGGCCGATGTCGGTGATGAGTTCGGGCTGGACCAAGCGACCGCGGTGCACCAATTCGCCCTTGGGCAATAGATACTGCTGGAACACGTAATCGACTGTCTGGAGGTAAAACTCTTCGGTCAGGTCCAGGACCGACAGATACTCGTCATAGAATTCGAGGTGCTTTTCCGCCGAGTCACCATCGCCGTCCATCAGGTCCTGAAGGTACTGGAGATGGGCTTCCTTATGCTTTTCGATGTTCATCGACATGAAGGAATAGAGTTGCACAAAGCCCGGATAGACCCTGCGACCCATGCCCAGGTGCGGCGCGGGTACGGCATCGATCATCTTGGACTTGAACCAGGCAAACGGCTTTTCCTCGGCTAGCTTGTTGGTCACGGTGGGCGACAGCCGGGCATCGATGGGCGAACCCATAAAGGTCATGGTGCCGGGGCGGCTGGCCTCGTCGTCCTGCGCCATCAAGCTCGCAGCGGCTAGGACTGCGGGGCCGGGCTGACAAACGGCGACCACGTGGGGCCGGGGTCCTAAGAGGCGCAATATGTCGCGAATATGATCGACATAGTCATGAAAATCGAACCTACCCTCCATCAACGGGACGTCACGGGCGTTTGACCAGTCGGTGACAAAGACCTCGTGATCCTGCAGGAAGGCTTCGACCGTGCCGCGCAGCAAGGTGGCATAGTGGCCAGATAGCGGTGCGACGATAAGGACCGCAGGCTCAATCTCACGCCGACCGGCCTTGCGCATATCCGACATGTCGCGGCTGAAATGGATCAGCTTGACCCATGGACTGCGCCAGACCTCGGTCTGTCTTACGCGAACCTCTTGGCCATCAACTTCAACCTTATGGATTCCCCAGTCGGGACGGCCATATCGACGGGTTAGATTGGAGACCAGATCCGCAGAGGCGAACATTCGCCGTCCGAATTCGGTGTCTTTTGCAAAATTGAAGGGCGAGCGCCAAAAGTCGCGTGTGGCCCGCGCGGCGAACCTAAGCGGCGTCGAGGCATAATATCCGGCTTCATAGAGCGTATAGAGCATCGGGCCGCATTCCTTTGTGCAGCGCAACATAACACCGAGGGACTTAAAAAAGTCCAGCCACTTCTGGGGCAGGTTGACGCAGGCGTGACCTGGGCAGGCCGCCCTACTGCGCCATCGCTTGGGAAATTTGGTTCGATATCTCGTCTGGACTGATCCCGTAGGGCAAAACCCGCGCGAACCGTCCCTTTGGATCCATGACGTAACTGGCCGTTGAGTGGTTGATCACATAGTCCGACCCCGTCCCGCTTTTCTCGTAGAAGACCCGATAGGCCTTGGCCACCACCGCCACCTGAGCTGGGCTTCCCGTCAAGCCGATCGTGCCCTTTGGAAAGGCATCATTGGCAAGGTAGGTGTTGAGTTGGGCCGGTGTATCGCGCTCAGGGTCTAGGGAAATGAAGATGACCTGGAGATCTTTGGCCTTGGGTCCCAATTGACTTTGAGCTTGGCCCAGAGCCGCCAGGGTGGTGGGGCAGACATCGGGGCAGTAGGTGAAGCCAAAGAATACCACGCTCCATTTACCGCGCAACACGCGCTCGGTGACCGGCTGGCCCTGCCGGTCCACCAGTGCGAATGCGCCGCCCGGTCCTGGGGCCGACGGCGGGGCGAATACACCGGCACGCCAAGCCAAACCAGCCAACAAGGCCAAGGCCAGGAAACAGGCGCCGAATAGAATAGGAATTCGTCGTGGCATTGATAACGGGCCTCGTCACGCGGGGTGATCCGGGCGATGTTCCCCCCGATGGTTAGCGAAACAACATCGATGCCGTTGGGATCTGACGTTTCGTCTGGTTTCGATAGGCAAAGTGCCGAAGCGGCGCAAGCTGAACCGTCTTGGCCGACCAACACCCCAACCCGAAGCCGGTTGCGATTGCGCACCCTGGTGACCTTGAGATGGTGGTTCCTGCTGGGCCAGACCGCGCTGTTGATCACGATCAGCCAGGGTCTGCACTTTGATGCTCCGTATGGGTTTTGCGCGGCCCTGGTCGGACTATCGTGTTGGGTGAACCTCCTGACCGGGGTGGCGTCGCCAGGTCAGCGCATGACCACGCCGTGGGAGGCAACGGCTCAGCTCACATTGGATATTTTGCAGATCACTGGGTTACTGTACCTGACCGGCGGCATAGCCAATCCCTTTGCCTTGATGCTGATCGCGCCTGTAACGCTTGCCGCCGCAACTCTGCCTATAATCCCGGTCGCTGTCTTAGGCAGTCTAGCCATTGCCGCGTCGGTTTTCCTGGGCGGGGCGTTCCTTCCGCTGCCGGCACCAGCTGGGGAAGTGGTAACCCTGCCTCAGAGCCATTTAATCGGTGCCGCCATCGCCAATGTTGTGGGGATCCTGATCATTGCCGGCTCTGTACGGCAGGCGGCGGCGGAATCAGCCCGGATGGCTCTGGCGCTCGATATTACCCGCACCGTGCTGGCGCGCGAACAACGGCTGTCTGCGCTAGGGGCTTTGGCGGCGGCGGCGGCCCATGAGCTGGGAACTCCGCTGGCAACCATTGCTATTGTCGCCAAGGAACTGGCACGGGAGGCGACGACCGCCAGCGTTCGCGAGGATGCCGAATTGCTAACTGCCCAGGCGGCGCGATGTCGTGAGATTCTCAAGCGATTGACGGATGCGCCAGCGGCAGCGTCAGACCAAGTGCATGAACAGATGAGCCTGCGCCAGTTGTTGCATGAGGTACTCGAACCTCAATCCAGCGTGAAGGGGGTTAGGGTTGAAGCCATCGTGACGGGGCCGCACGGCCTGACCGCGCCCGACATTCGCCGAATGCCGGAAGTCCTGCATGCCTTGACGACATTCGCAGAGAATGCCGTCGACTTTGCAACGTCAGAGGTTTTGGTCACGGCGCGTTACGACGAAACTGATTTATCGATTGAGGTGCGGGACGACGGCCCCGGCTTTGCCCCAGACATCTTGTCGCGATTGGGGGAGCCCTATGTCTCCAGTCGACCTGGCACCGCGGGGGGACGGACGGGCCATGTCGGCATGGGACTGGGATGTTTCATCGGCAAGACACTTCTAGAGCGCACGGGCGCAGAGGTTCGGTTCCAGAATAGCCGACCCCGCGGCGCCGTTGTCTCAGCGCGATGGCTGCGGGCGCAAATCGAGGTGGCACAATCATAAGTTTTGTGAAAGCAGCCCTTGCCGAAGGCTTGAGAATGGCGACATGATGGGAAACCCAGTGCGCGGCGCGTTTTTTCCGCTAGAGGTCGGATATGGAAGATCTCACTGCCGCTATCGCAGCCTTGCCGGATAAGAGCCTCCTGGTGCTCGACGACGACATCCCACTGCGTACCCGGCTGGGACGGGCCTTAGAGCAGCGTGGGTTCCTGACAACCATGGCTGGAAGTGTCGCTGAGGCCCTAAGTGCGGTGCGGGCTTCGCCGCCAGCCTTTGCGGTTCTTGATCTACGCCTGGAAGACGGTACTGGCCTTAAGGTAGTTGAAGCCGTGCGCGACGCGCGGCCTGATGCGCGGATCATCATGCTGACCGGCTATGGCAATATCGCCACGGCGGTCGCGGCCGTGAAATCAGGAGCCATCGACTATCTGTCCAAGCCAGCGGATGCAGACGAAGTCGCCACGGCACTGCTCGCGACCGGCGACCAACCTCTACAGCCCCCCAATAACCCAATGAGCGCCGATCGCGTTCGTTGGGAGCATATCCAGCGGATCTATGAAATGTGCGGCCACAATGTCTCAGAGACCGCGCGTCGGCTAAACATGCACCGCCGCACCCTGCAGCGCAT
>JANLPX010000093.1:0-3176 GCA_031367485.1 Alphaproteobacteria bacterium
GCGATCGCCTCCGGTTCGGACTTAGGCAGGCGGGTCGACGGCGTCATGAAACGGGGCGAGCTGGTCACCGACGACATCGTGATAGCACTAATTGAAGAGCGTCTACCTGAGACCGAGGCGGCGGGTGGGGCGATCTTCGACGGCTTCCCCCGCACATTAGCTCAAGCGCACGCGCTGGATGCGATGTTGGCCAAACGTGGATCCAGAATAGACCTGGTCGTTCGGCTTAAGGTCGATGACAAGGCGCTCACCGAACGTGTTGCGGGCCGATTCGCCGAGTCGGGTCGCCCTGATGATAACCCGGAGAGCTTCAAAGTTAGGCTGGCGGCCTATAACGAACAGACCGCCCCGTTGCTGCCCTACTATCAGGACCAGAAAAAGCTCGTGGAAGTCGATGGAATGGGCCCGATCGACGCCGTTGCGGGCGGTATAGACAAGGCGCTCTCTGCCTTGAAGTGATTGAGCTGCGGATTGTGGCCCAGGTTACGTAAATCCTTCATTTTCCGGAGTATCCGGCATTGACGGAAACGCAACTATCCCTATAACGGGCCGCTTCCGCGAAACGCGCGAGGGACGTGCTGGTCAGATTTGAGGGCCAGCGCGCCGTTCGCGCATCTCTGCGTGACTAGGAGAATATCAAACGTGGCCCGTATCGCCGGCGTAAACATACCAACGAACAAGCGCGTCGTGATCGCGCTGCAGTACATCCATGGCATCGGCCAGGCGAAAGCCGCCGAGATTGTCAGCAAGGTTGGAATCGAGGCTCCGCGCCGCGTCAACCAGTTGACGGATGCTGAGGTGCTGCAAATCCGCGAAACCATCGACCGCGACTATAAGGTCGAGGGCGATCTTCGTCGGGAAACCGCAGTTAACATCAAGCGTCTGATGGACCTGGCCTGCTATCGCGGCCTGCGTCACCGTAAGGGTCTTCCGGTCCGCGGTCAGCGCACCCACACCAATGCTCGTACCCGCAAGGGTCCGGCCAAGCCGATCGCCGGCAAGAAGAAGTAAGAGAGCTCAGCGATGGCCAAGGAACCGGCGCGCGTTAAACGGCGCGAACGAAAGAACATTACGTCGGGCGTGGCGCACGTGAACGCCTCGTTCAACAACACCATGATCACCATCACCGATGCTCAGGGCAACGCGATCTCGTGGTCGTCAGCCGGCACAATGGGCTTTAAGGGTTCGCGCAAGTCGACCCCTTATGCGGCCCAGATGGCTGCGGAGGACGCCGGCAAGAAGGCGGCCGAGCACGGTGTGAAGACTTTGGAAGTCAATGTCTCGGGTCCGGGTTCCGGACGTGAGTCGGCGCTTCGCGCGTTGCAGGCGGTGGGTATGACCATCACCACCATTCGCGACGTTACACCCATGCCGCACAACGGTTGCCGCCCGCCCAAGCGCCGGCGCGTCTAGCGTACCGAAGTACGGCACTATCCTAACGCCGGGTCGCGTTTTTCGCGTCCGGCGATGCTGCGTTTGAGGGACATCTATCCGTGATCGAGAGAAACTGGAACGAACTCATCCGTCCCGAAAAGCCGATGATCGAACTTGGAGCCGATGCCAACCGTAAGGCGCGTCTGGTGGCTGAGCCTCTCGAGCGCGGCTTTGGTGTGACCTTGGGAAATAGCCTGCGTCGTGTGCTCCTGTCGTCGCTGCAAGGTGCCGCAGTGACTGCTGTGCAGATTGACGGCGTCGTGCACGAGTTTTCGTCGCTGGAAGGCGTCCGCGAAGATGTCGTCGACATCGTTTTGAACATCAAGCAATTGGCGCTGCGCATGCACGCTGAGGGCCCCAAGCGGATGACGCTGAAGGCGACCGGCCCAGGTGCTGTCACTGCCGGCCAGATCGACGTCGGGTCCGACATCGAAATCCTGAACCCTAACCACGTGCTCTGCACTCTGGATGACGGTGCCACCGTGCGCATGGAATTCACCGTCCAGAACGGCAAGGGCTATGTGCCTGCTGAATTGAACCGGCCGGAAGATGCCCCTATCGGGCTGATCTCGGTGGATAGCCTCTATTCCCCAGTCAAGCGCGTCGCCTACCGCGTGGAGCCGACCCGTCAGGGCCAGAGCCTCGACTATGACAAGCTGGTGATGGAGGTCGAAACCAATGGCGCGATTTCGCCAGTGGACGCCGTGGCCTATGCCGCCCGCATTCTGCAAGACCAACTCCAGATCTTCATCACCTTCGAAGAGCCGAAGAAGAAGGTCGAAGGCGAAGCCAAGCCAGAGTTGCCGTTCAACCCAGCCCTGCTGAAGAAGGTCGACGAACTCGAGCTCTCGGTCCGTTCGGCCAACTGCCTGAAGAACGACAATATCGTCTATATCGGCGACCTAATCCAAAAGACCGAAGCCGAGATGCTCCGCACCCCGAACTTCGGTCGCAAGTCGCTGAACGAGATCAAAGAAGTGCTGGCTGGCATGAACCTGCATCTCGGTATGGACGTGCCCAATTGGCCGCCTGAAAACATCGAAGATCTGGCCAAGAAGTTCGAAGACCAGATGTAAGCCCAGAGCGTGACCCCAGGTCGCGCTCTTTGCTTTGTAGGAAACTGCGGCGCGTCGCGAGACGCCCCGCTCACTAGGAGACGATCTCATGCGCCACGGTTCCGCGCACCGCAAACTCGGTCGCACCAGCGCCCACCGCACGGCCATGTTCGCCAATATGGCGGCCAGCCTGATCAAGCACGAGCAAATCGTGACCACATTGCCCAAGGCCAAGGAACTACGCCCGGTTGTTGAAAAGCTGGTGACGCTGGCCAAGCGTGGCGATCTGCATGCGCGTCGTCAGGCGATCAGCAAGGTTCGCGATGTTGAGCAAGTTGGCAAGCTGTTCGCTACGATCGGTCCACGTTATAAAGAGCGCATGGGCGGCTATACCCGTGTGCTGAAAGCCGGCTTCCGCTATGGTGACAATGCGGCGCTGGCCGTCATCGAGTTCGTCGACCGCGATCCGTCCGAAAAGGGCAAGGACTCCGGCCCAGACCAGAACGCTGGTTTCACCGAAGACTAGGCGACGCGTTTCATCGCAGGATTTCGAGCCCCGGACGGCAACGTCCGGGGCTTTTGCGTTTGGGTCGGGTCTGGGCCAGGGTGGTTACAGGATAACCAAGAGGGGACCCGATATGGCCTTTGATCCATCTGAGCTTCCAGTGATCCGTCTCTGGCCTGACG
>JANLPX010000096.1:0-3329 GCA_031367485.1 Alphaproteobacteria bacterium
ACCCGGCTGCGACCACTTCAACGCCATCCCCCACGGCCTGACCAAAGCCGCCGTGTTCGACTTCCTAGACGGCGTCGAGGACGACCCCTGGGGACGGTAGACGCAGCCCCTACTCCCTCCCCTTTATGGGGAGGGACAGGCGGCAAAGCCGCCAGGGTGGGGTAGTCTGGCAATCACGCGGCGGCTTCAAAGTTCCCCACCCCGATTGCTACGCAATCTTCCCTCCCCATAAAGGGGAGGGAGTTACTGAGCCTAATCCTTCGGACCCATATTATAGACCCCGCCCTTGGCCAGCGCCGCTCGGTAGGCTGGGCGATCTTGGAACCGCTTCACCCATCCCGCGATGTTCGGGTACTGCGCGGCCAAACCAAAGGCGTTCATGACTTCGCCGACAAAGCTCATCTGAGCATCGGCCGCTGAGAATTCGCCCAGCAGGTAATCCTTCCCGACCAGGGACTTTTCCACATATCCCAGGTGGTTGGCGATCTCGCTCTGGATGCGCGGGTGTAGTCCCGCTCCGGCATCGCCCAACCGCATGACGTACATGTTGAGCATCAAGGGCAACATCGCCGAACCCTCGGCATAGTGCAGCCATTGCAGATAGGTCTCATACTGCGGGGTACCGGGCTTGGGGGCAAACTTCCCGCCGCCCTGATGGCGCACGATGTAGTCGATGATCGCGCCGGACTCGATGATGGTGGCGCCGCCATCGGTGATCACTGGCGACTTGCCGAGTGGGTGCACCGCGACGAGTTCGGGTGGTGCCAAGTTGGTCACGGCGTCACGGGCATAGTTCTTAATCTCATAGGGTGCCCCCAGCTCTTCCAAAAGCCAGAGAATGCGCTGCGAGCGCGAGTTATTGAGGTGATGGACGACGAGCATGATGATCTCCCTGATGTGGTTCTTGACCTAGCCACCCAGGTGACGTCCGGCAAGCTTCCCTGTAGTCGTAAGCCCATGTCCGACGCTCTGATCCTGCCTGACCTGATTGCAAACCTGCACGTCGCCGCGCGCCAGGCCCAAAGCTTGGTCGGCCTGCTCAAAGCCGCCGTAGCGGAGCGGGTCAGTCGGGATGGCCGCCTGGACCGCGCCGGGTTGGACGCAGAACAACACGTCGCCCACGGCCTCGCCTGGGCCGCCGCCTATGGCGAAACCCTCAACCAAACCGCCGCCTGGGCCCAGGATCTGCAAACCCAGGGCAAGCTTGGCGAGTCCGAAGCCCTACCCGCCCAACTGCTGGCCTTCGAATATCTCAGCCAACTTGCCGGGGGCATTCCCATGAACCAGGGCGAGATCTTCCGACCCGGTGATCTGGGCGTGGACGCCTCAAGCCTCAGCGCAATCATCGCCAGCTTCCGGCCCGGCGCGACCCAGGCCGTCAAGTCTCGCGTTGTCGAACTCCTCGCCTTAGCTCAAGGCAAGCCTGCCCTAGAGGCCAGCGGGTTAGACGACACCCTCGACCAGATCGCCGCCCAATTCACTGCCTTTACTGCGCAAAAGATCACCCCCTTCGCCCATGGCTGGCACCTGCGCGACGAACTCATCCCACTGGAGCTGTTGCAGGACCTAGCTGACCTGGGCGTTTTCGGCCTGACCATGCCGGAGAACTATGGCGGATCAGGCCTGGGCAAAACCGCCATGTGCGTGGTCTCCGAAGCCCTATCGCGAGGGTGGATCGGCACCGGGTCGCTCGGCACCCGCAGCGAGATCGCCGCCGAGCTTATCCTGGCCCACGGCACGCCGGACCAGAAAGACCGGTTCCTGACCAAGATCGCCTCAGGCGAGATCATCCCCACCGCTGTCTTCACCGAACCCACCTCCGGCTCAGACCTCGGTTCGCTCAAGACCCGCGCGATCCTGGACGGCGACACTTGGCGCGTTTCCGGCGCCAAGACCTGGATTACCCACGCGGCCCGCGCCGATGTGATGACCTTGCTGGTCCGCACCGAGCCAGACTCCAAAGATCACCGCGGGCTCTCCATGTTCCTTGCCGAGAAGCCGCGCGGCACCCTTACGGATTCATTCCCGGCACACGGCATGACCGGCGGCGAAATCGCCGTCATCGGCTATCGCGGCATGAAGGAATATGAGCTCGCCTTTGACGACTTCGAAGTCTCAAACGCCAATCTGCTGGGCGGCCAGACCGGTCAGGGCTTCTCCCAGCTCATGGCCACCTTTGAAAGCGCTCGTATCCAGACCGCTGCCCGCGCCATCGGCGTCGGCCAAGCTGCCCTCGACGTCGCCCTCAGCTACGCCCTAGAGCGGAGCCAGTTCGGCCAACCCATCGCCCAGTTTCCCCGCGTGGCCAACAAGCTGGCCATGATGGCCGCTGAACTGCTGGGCGCGCGTCGCCTCGCCTGGTTCGCCGCCCGCGCCAAGGACGAGGGCCGCCGCTGCGACCTCGAAGCCGGCATGGCCAAGCTGGTTGCCGCCCGAATTGCCTGGGCCTGCGCCGATAATGCTGTTCAAATCCATGGCGGTACCGGTTTTGCGGTCGAACAATCGGTCAGCCGCTTGCTTGCTGACGCACGCATCCTAAATATCTTCGAGGGCGCTGGAGAGATTCAGGCTCAAGTCATCGCCAGAAGGCTGTTGGGCGACGCCAATTAAGCTAAGAAAATCCTATGGACACGCTTTTTAAGTTCCTGATCCCCGGCACGCTCATTGCCGTCACGCTGACCCTATTTGCCGGCCTATACACCCTGTTCAGAGGCGGCGAGTTCGGCCGCTCCTATTCCAACAAGCTGATGCGTCTACGGGTTCTGATGCAGGCTATCGCGATCGCCGTCCTGATGGCAGGCGTCTGGTGGCATAACCAGCCTCGCTAAAAGCCCGCCATTTCCGCAATAATCCTCAATGCAGCGGTTTGCGGATCATTGGCCGCCGTGATCGGTCGCCCGCAGACAATGTGTGATGCACCGGATGCCAGCGCCTCCGCCGGGGTCGCCACCCTCGCCTGATCGTTCTTGGCCGCCCAGTCTGGGCGCACGCCGGGCGTCACCACCAGGAAGTCCTTGCCGCCGATAGCGCGGGCCAGAGCGGCCTCCTGCGGGCTGGCGATAACTCCGTCGCAACCGGCGTCCACGGCTTGGTGGATACGCCGCTCTACCAGTTGCGAGGCTGTTTCGCTAAATCCCATCTCAGCTAGGTCAGCGTCCGACAGGCTGGTCAGCACCGTCACCGCCAGTACCTTCAGGCCCGAGCGCCCGCGACCGCGCACCGCTGCCGCCATCACCTGCGGCTCGCCATGCACGGTCAGAAAGTCACAGCCGACATCGGCCAACACCGCCGCCGAGCGCTGCACCGTCGCGCCGATGTCGTGCAGTTTC
>JANLPX010000140.1:0-4662 GCA_031367485.1 Alphaproteobacteria bacterium
GCGCCACTCGGTGCCTATGTGCCCGGTTCTGGGATCACGCTAGAGGCGCGACCAGTGCGCGGGGTGGTGTCCAACGGGATGCTGTGTTCGGCGGCTGAACTGCAAACCGCAAGTGAGTCTGACGGGATCAGGGAGTTGGACGCCGGTCTGGCCGTCGGCATGCCTGCAGCACAGGCGTTGGGCCTGGAAGCGGTGATAGATTTCGAGGTGACGCCAAATCGTCCCGATTGGTTAGGCGTGGTCGGTATCGCCCGCGATCTCGCCGCCACCGGCATTGGCTCGCTCAAGGACATCACCATTCCGGCAATCCCCGGAAAGTTCGCCAACCCTATCGCGATCAGACTGCCGACACCCGAGGCCTGCCCGGCCTTTGCGGGTCGCCTGATCCGGGGTGTGAAGAACGGTCCGTCCCCGGCTTGGCTTCAGCAGAAACTGACGGCCATAGGGCTGCGCTCGATCAACACCCTAGTCGACATCACCAACCTGATCACCCACGACCGGGCCAGACCCCTCCACGTCTATGATGCGGCCAAACTGAGCGGCGGGTTTCTGGAGGCGCGACTAGGCCAAACGGGCGAAAGCGTCCCGGCGCTTGACGGCAAGACCTATACCGCCAGCCCGGACATCTGCGTCATAGCCGACAGCTCCGGGGCCATCGGAATGGGCGGCGTCATGGGCGGTGAGTCGACCGGTTGTTCAGAGACCACCACCGACGTCTTCATTGAGAGCGCATGGTTCGACCCGATCCGCACGGCACAGACCGGCCGGACGCTCGGCATCAATTCGGACGCGCAGTATCGGTTCGCCCGGGGTGTCGATCCGCAAAGCCTGGTTCCGGGCATCGAGTTGGCGACACGCCTAGTCTTGGATCTCTGTGGTGGAGAACCCTCCGAGCTTACCCTGATGGGCGAGGCCCCGGCGTCTCCAGACCCAATCAACTTTGACCGCGCCTATGTGAAACAGCTCGCCGGCCTGGATATCCCGGCCGCTCGGACCGACGAGATCCTCATCAAGCTCGGCTTCGCCATTGCCGGTGATCAGGTGACGCCGCCCTCCTGGCGTCGTGACGTTGAGGGCAAGGCCGATCTGGTCGAGGAGGTCGCTCGCATCCAGGGCTATGACGCCCTGCCCGCCACCGCTTTGCCTGAGCTGCCCCGCCGGGCTGGAGGCGTACTCACCTTGCGCCAGGGCCGGGTTCGCGCTGCACGACGCTCTCTGGCGGCGCGCGGCTATGCTGAGACCATCAGCTGGAGCTTCCTGAAACGCGAGACCGCCGCCCTATTCGGTGGAGGTGCGGCGGAGCTGGTGCTGACCAATCCTATCGCCGCCGACCTTGACTGTATGCGCCCCTCGGCCCTGCCTAACCTGATTGAGGCGGCGGGCCGCAATGCGCGGCGTGGTTTTGCCGATGTGGCCCTGTTCGAGATTGGCCCCAATTATCGCGGCGACAAACCCGAAGATCAAAGCTTGGCGATCACAGCCTTGATTGCGGCTCATCCGGCCCGGCGTTGGGACGGCGGGACAAGCAATCCGCTATTTGATCTAAAGGCCGACTTGCTCGGCCTGCTTGAGGAGATGGGTGGCCCAAACCTGCAGACGGTCCAGGGTTCCAATTCACCCTGGTGGCATCCAGGGCGTTCCGCGCGGTTGCAGCTTGGTCCCAAAACCGTTGTGGCCGAGTTTGGTGAAATCCACCCGGCGATCCTCAAATCCCTGGATGTCGAGGGGCCCATAGTGGCGTTCGAGCTGCACCTCGACCTCGTGCCTGAACCCAAGCGCAAAGGCACTAAGACCAAGCCTGCTCTGGCCATCTCTGCCCTCATGCCGCTGTCGCGCGACTTCGCCTTTCTGGTAGATAGCGCCGTCGCTGCAGGGGATCTGATCCGGCCGATCTCCGCTGCTGACAAGGCGCTGATTGCCGATGTGCGCGTGTTTGACGTTTACCAGGGAGCTGGTGTTCCGGAGGGGCAAAAGTCCGTTGCGGTCGAGGTCCTGATCCAACCCACGGACAAGACCCTGACCGACGGCGAGATTGATGCTCTGTCGGCTAAGATCATCGCCGCTGCGGCGAAGACGGTTGGCGCGAAATTGCGGGGTTGAACCCAGCGGCGTCGCAACTATCCTTCCACCATGACCCAGTCGCCATCGTCACCACCCGTCAAACACCCTAAACCGCAGCTCGAGCTCTGGCTGGAATTGTGGTTGTTCCGGTCGCGTTGGCTGATGGCTCCCTTCTATGTGGGGTTGGTCGTAGCGCTCGCCTCGCTAGTCGTGGTGTTCGTCAATGAGGCCGTGCACGAGCTATCCCACCTGATGAGTATGGGGCCCGAGGACGCGATCCTGATGGTCTTGTCGCTGATCGACCTGTCCCTGGCCGGCAATCTGCTGCTGATCGTAATCTTCTCGGGCTACGAGAACTTCGTCTCCAAGATCGACACAGGTACCGACGAGGATCGCCCCGGTTGGATGGGGACGGTGGATTTCTCTGGCCTGAAGATGAAGCTAATCGCCTCTATCGTGGCGATCTCGGCCATCGCTCTGCTCAAGGCGTTCATGCGATTGGCGGAGGGCGATGATGTCGATGATCGGCATTTGACTTGGCTGGTGGTGATACACTTCACCTTTGTGGTCTCGGGTGTGATGTTGGCGCTGATGGATTGGCTAGCATCTAAGACGGACAAGCACTGAAGAGGATCTCATCATGGCCGTCGAGATCAATGGGGTCGCTCACACCTTTATCACGGCTGGCAATTTCGAACGCTCTGTCGCCTTCTACCGCCAAGTCTTGCCGTTCCTTGGATTGAAGGAAGTCGCCCATAGCCCCGACACCTATTACTGCGTTGGCGGTCGCACCGGTGTGGGCATCCGCCGACCCGCGCCGGAACATGTCGGCGCACTGTTTGAACAGTTTCGGGTCGGCCTGCACCACATCTGCTTTCGCGTTCGCAAGCGCGAGGAGGTTGATCAGGTCCATGCCTTCCTGGTCGAAATTGGTGGCAAGATTGTCAATGCCCCGCAACAGGACGCTTGGGCACCAGGATACTATTCCGTGCTCTTTGAAGACCCGGATGGAGTACGATTAGAGGTCAACCACGTCCCAGGGCGTGGTGTATTCGATGCAGGCGGACGGGTTTCTGGATTGCTCGACTGAACCTGGAGCTGCAGGCCGTGAGGCCTTGGCGGGCTGAGTTTGGAGATCGATAGTGTTTTTCGCATTGCGCGTTTTGCTGGCACTATTGGGCGCAGCTGCTGTCGGTATCGGGTCGCCGATATTCTTGCTCGGCGCTGAACAGACCGCTTGGATGGCTGAGAGGGCTTATTCGGCCCTGACAGGCTGGCAAGGGCCGCTCAGCGAACCGTGGCCACCCACGGCCGACAGTGAACTACGCTTCTATGCCGCCATTTGGGGCGCCTATGGTGTCGTCCTTTTGCAGGCCGCTGCGAACCTCCGCGCTAGAGGACACCAAGTGCCGTGGCTAGCCGGAATATTCTTCCTTGGCGGGGTTGGGCGAGCCTTGTCGTGGCTAATCGTCGGCGCGCCTCACCCCTTTTTTCAATTGCTGATGGCCATAGAACTCGCGCTGCCGCTTATTCTGATTTTGCTCTGGACTGTAGTCCAGGGCCGAGAGCTCAGGTCAAGCTAGTGGATGGAATCTACCGTTTGGTACCCACCCCGGAGCGTCACCTAGGCTCGTAGGTCGGTGTCCGATCCCTGCCCGTTAGCCGACCTTCCGAGGTTCCGAGAAGGGGGGAAAGTGGGAATTGGCAGTCCGCTGACATTGGACTATCAAGACTGAGTTTGACTAGTCACTGCTCGAAGTCGCAGGAGTGGGGGCATGATCGTAGCGTTCGAAGGTGCGCCCGGGACGGGAAAGTCTACTACCGCAGCAGCCCTTACCGCTCAGGGGGCATTTGTTGTTCCGGAAGTGAATCGGCTTTTCGCGAGGCCAGATCCCGAACCAGTCGATTGGAACTATGAGCGACACAATGCGCGCTGGGAAATGGCGCAGCTCAAGGCTGCGCAGGGAACCCTCGCTGTCTTGGACGGCGACCCCTTTCATCCCATCTGGTTCCCGTGGATATATCCCGACGCCGGCTTCGCTCCTGTTTCGACGGCCGCCCAGTTCTATAGGGACCGACTTGTCGCACGCCGGTTAGCCTTCCCTGATCTCTACGTGTTTATGCACATTGCGGAGCCTGAACGCAGGAAACGCATGTTGGCTCGCGAGCGGGCTCAGGGGGTGGCAGACGAGACTGCGATACGAAAGATACGGCACTATGCCAGGATGGTGGGGCCTCAGCGACGTTACTTCACAGCTCTCAACAAGCGTTTCCCAGGCTGGGTGTTGTTCGTCGAGACCTCATCCCTCAAATCAAGCATCGCCGTCATTAGGGACGCAGCCCAACAACCCGCCGCCAAGCGAGATGGTTTTGAAGTGCTCCAGTTCATGGTCGAATGGCTCGCGACCAATTCGCCCAAGGCCTGAGGTCCGCCTTGGGTCGAATCTTACCGTTGGCTCGATGCCCTGAAGCGGACCTTCGGCTCATCGACCGCAAAGCGGACGCCATAAATGTCGGTTCAGGATTGATTCCGGTCATTGGCTCCAGGCCCTCAAGCGGACCTTCGCCGAGCGGTCCCAAGCGGGACTCCAATGTCAGGTT
>JANLPX010000147.1:0-6206 GCA_031367485.1 Alphaproteobacteria bacterium
ACTGACCAAGCCATGGGTCAGTTTGAACAATCCTTCCCGAGGTCTGTCTTAACCGTTCACTGAGCCGATTTCTCGGCCGCCTTGGCTTGATCCCAGAGTGTGTCCATTTCGGCGAGATCTGATTGGCTAGGCGTCTTGCCCCGGCTGGCCAAGCCTGCTTCAACAAACCGAAATCTACGGTCAAATTTAGCGTTTGTGGCCCTCAGAGCGTCTTCGGGATCAATGTCCAGCGTGCGTGCGATGTTGGCTACGACAAAGAGAACATCACCCAGTTCTTCGCGGACTTTGGCGCGATCATCGGCAGCAATTTCGGACTTCAACTCCCCGATCTCCTCGTCGAGTTTCTCCAGTACCTGTCCAATATTGGGCCACACAAACCCGACCGATGCGGCACGTTTTGAGAGTTTCACGGCCCGGGTCATCGCCGGTAGTCCGTCGGGAATATCGTCTAGAACGCTTGTAGCCCTACCCTTGATCTCGCGTTCTTGCGCCTTGATCACTTCCCAGGCCTGGGTTTGCTCCTGGCTCGTCCGGGCCTCTGCGTTGGCAAAGATATGCGGATGGCGGCGGATCATCTTGTCGCAAATGGCGCGGACCACATCCTCGAACCGGAACTGCCCGGCCTCCTGGGCCATGCGCGCGTGGAAAACGACCTGAAACAGCAGATCCCCAAGTTCATCGCGCAGGTCAGCAATATTGCCCCGCTGGATGGCATCGGCGACCTCATAAGCCTCTTCAATCGTGTAGGGCGCGATTGTCGCAAACGACTGCTCAAGGTCCCACGCACACCCTGTCTGTGGGTGACGCAGTTGCGCCATGATGGTTAGCAATTCGTCGATTGAGGCCGGAGAATTAGGAGCGTCCATGGACCTCTTCGGCTTTTAGATTTCAGCGTTGGGTATCACCGCGCGCCAAACGACGCGCGAACAGATCGAACGCCGTATTGGCATCGGACCACGTCGTCGTATAGGGCGCTTGGGTGATATCGGTCTCATACCATTGATAGTGGATCGGACTGATCGTGCCATCCACGGCAATGGCCCGTCCCTCAATCGAGGCGCCACCCAAACCAAAGCTCCGCATAGACAGTCCGGGTCTATTGCTGAGTTGTTTGAAAGTTGGGCGACTGGGTTTCGCATCCACCAGGGTCAATTCCAACCTCGCGCCCTGCAAAACACCGGTTCGATCTAGCTCCTGCGTCACCTGGCGCGTTAACTCCACCGCCAACTTATCGACATCTCGAACACCTAGGCTCTTGACAGCGTCGGCGCGAAGCTTGGGTCCAATTTGCACCTCGACGGAGGCAGGGTGGGCAAAAGCCGGCGTGGCCAGAAGCAACACAGCGGCGGCAATCAATCGCAGGGACATGGGGAATCTCCGGGCTATATGAGCAGGTCACCAAGAGAATGTGGCGCTTCAGGGGCACAGCGAGCCTTGACGAAGCCGACGGTTCGCGAAAAGCATACCCACCTTGTTCCAAGGAGATGGCCATGGCCCATAAGTTTGAGATCTACAAGGATAAGGCGGGCGAGTTTCGCGTGCGCTTCAAGTACAACAGCGAAACCATGTTCTCAACTGAGGGCTATGCTTCCAAGGCTAGTGCCAAAAACGCGATTGAGTCCATGAAAAAGAACGGCCCAGACGCGCCGATCGACGACACAACCGATTGAAATAACTCACCAAAGGAGGCCCGGATTGCCAAATATTTATGACTTCACGGCCCGGGCCGCCGACGGTTCACCCGCACCTCTGGCCGACTACAAAGGCCAGGTCGTGTTGATTGTGAACACCGCCTCGAAATGCGGGTTCACCCCTCAATTTGAGGGCCTGGAAGCGCTGTACCGCAAACGGAAGGGGGATGGCCTCGCCGTTCTCGGTTTTCCTTGCAATCAGTTTGGCGCGCAGGAACCGGGTAATGCAGCCGAGATCGCGAGCTTCTGCTCACTGACCTATGACGTGACCTTCCCGGTGCTGGCCAAAATTGACGTCAACGGTCCCAAGGCTGACCCGTTATTTGAGTTCCTGAAAACCGAAAAACGCGGCCTCTTAGGCAGCACCGCGATCAAATGGAACTTCACAAAATTCCTGATCGGGCGAGACGGGCGCGTGTTGGAGCGTTTCGGCCCGACAACGACGCCAAGCCAGTTGGAAGGGGCTGTGGCGAGGGCACTGGCGGGGTAACGCTGATGCTCGAACACAAGGGCCTGCCGATCCTGAGCTTTCCAGGCCAATCCGACTGGATAGATTGGCTCAAGGTCCACGGGAAAAAAATGCCAGGTATCTGGCTGAAGTTTGCGAAGAAGACTTCCGGCGTCTCGAGCGTGGCAAAAGCTGAAGCCATTGAGTCGGCCCTAGCTCATGGCTGGATCGATGGTCAGCTGGACAAATTCGACGATCAGTTTTGGTTGGTGCGCTTTACTCCGCGTGGACCTAAGAGCAACTGGTCGCAGGTCAATCGTGACACGGCGATGCGGTTAATCGCGGCGGGTCAGATGACTCCTGCCGGCCTGCACAAAGTCGAAAGGGCCAAGGCAGACGGCCGTTGGAACGCAGCCTACGCCCCACAAAGCCGCGCTGAGGTTCCAGCAGATCTCGTGGCAGCGCTGAGCCTCAAACCCGAAGCGGCCGCGTTCTTTACGAGCTTGACCGGCGCGAACCGCTACGCCGTGCTCTATCGGATTGGTGATGCCAAGACCGAAAAGACCCGCGCCGCCAGGATTTCGAAATTCGTTGCGATGTTGGAGCGGGGGGAGACGGTTTATCCAGACAAAGGCGCGGGGGATTGAAAACCCAAGTCGATTTTCATATACACATGATTATCAAGCGAGATACACATCATGCGAACCAATATTGTGATCGACGATGACCTTATGACGCAAGCCCTCAAAGCGACCGGGCTGAAGACTAAGCGCGAGGCGGTCGAACTCGGGCTGCAAACCTTGCTTCGCCTCCGTGCTCAAGAGCAGGTCCGCGCGTTCCGTGGCAAGCTCCCCTGGGTTGGCGATCTCGAAGCCCTGCGATCTGACGGATGACCCTAGTCGACTCCGGCGTTTGGATTGACTACTTCCGAGGCACGATCACCCCACAAACAGACCAGCTCGATAGCCTGCTGGGGTCCGAACTGTTGGCGACGGGTGACATCATCCTGACAGAGGTTCTTCAGGGCTTCGAGCGACCGAACGACTTCGACACTGCACTGAACATGATGGCTAGGTTTGAGGTCATTGATATCGGCGGAGCTGACATTGCGGTCAATGCCGCACGCAATTTTCGTTCGTTACGCCAACTTGGGATCACGGTGCGAAAGACCATCGATACCCTAATCGCTACCCGTTGCATCGAGAGCGGCTACGCTTTGCTCTACAGCGACCGGGACTTCGAGCCTTTTGTGCAACATCTAGGCTTGAGGCCCGCCATGCTGGGCGAGGCGCGGATATGACCATTGACCTGATCATCGCGAGACCTGACCAAGCTGGAGTCCTTCAAAACCTTCTCCAACTCTACACCCACGATTTCTCTGAGTTCTGGGGAGGGACAAAGAACGGCGATCTCTCCGCCGAAGGCCTGTTCGAACCCTACCGATACCTCGATAGCTACTGGGGCAACCCGGCTCGTGAAGCCCTGTTCGTTCTCGTAGACGATTCCCTGGCCGGCTTCGTATTCATCAATAACCACAGCCACTCGGGCCAGCCTCTAGATCACAGCATTGCGGAGTTCTTCGTGGTGCGGAAACATCGAGGGCAGGGGGTTGGTCGCCAAGCTGCCCACGCCGCCTTTGCCCGACATTCCGGTGTTTGGGAGGCGGCCATAGCGCGTAAAAACCTTGCGGCTCTGGCATTCTGGCGACGTGCCATCGCAACGATGCCGGGGGCGAGCGACATTCAGGAACTAGATGTCACGAGCGAAGATTGGAACGGACCGATCATACGGTTCCGAGCGTCAAGTTAAAGGTGGTTGCGCCTGAACCCGAGTGCTTAGGGTCGACCCGACCGCAGCAATCATCACGGCGGCGACACCAACAATCTGCGAACGCACCAGGGCTTCATGCAAGACAAAGAGGCCGGACATCACCGCGAACGCGGGCTCAAGGCTCATCAGCACGGCAAAGGTGCGTGAGGGTAACCTGCGCAGTGCATAGAGCTCCAGCGTAAACGGGATCGCCGTCGTGAACAGCGCAACCATAAACGCCAATGGTAGCAGGGCAGGAGCGAGCAGAGCCGTCCCGGCATGGGCCACCCCAAACGGCAAGATCACCACGGCAGCTATCCCTGTGGATAGGGCACCGGCAGCCCCGCCGAACGCTGTGCTGGCAGACCTGCCAAACAAGATGTAGCCAGCCCAGCCTGCCGCTGCGGCGAGTGCCCAAGCAATGCCGAGCGGGTCGAGTGCCGCGCCGCCAACCCTGGCCCCCACCAACGCCCAGACACCAAAACCCGCCAGACCGGCCCAGAGCAGATCAATGGGCCGCCTGGAGCCGAATAGGGCAATGCTCAACGGTCCTAAGAACTGCAAGGCCACCGCAACACCCTGCGGTAAACGCGCCAGCGCGGCATAGAAGCTGGTAATCGCCACCACCGTGGAAATCCCAAGCCCGACCAAAGCCCACCACGGAGCGTGCTTCGGCAGGTTCCTCCAGGGCCGTGACACAACCAACAGAATTGCCGCGCCAATGCAAAGTCGTAGCGTCGCCGCGCCCAGAGGCCCCACAGCGGGAAAAAGGCCCTTTGCGAACGACCCGCCAACCTGGAAGGCCACCATTGCCGTGACCGTGGCCAATACGGGAAGAGCGAGACGGAAAGGGGTAGGGGCGATGACATCCTCGTATTTCGGAGCGCGCCAACAGTTTGAGGCGCGCACCGAGTGATAGGGTCAGAACATTGTAGGTCAATCGCTTTGCCCGCTGGCGAACCTCGTGACGATGCTGGAAACCCACCGGTACAGGCTTACTGAGTGAACTCCGCAACATGGACTGCAGAGTGGACTAGAACTTCGATGAAGCCGCCGACTAAAGGCCGAAGGTCGCAGCGATCAGTTGAGCATTCTCCATCGGCGACGTCGTGACCGTATCGATCTCAAGGTCATAGTCGATGCCCAAATGCACACGATCAAATTGCCATCTCGCTAGGCCAATTGCCCGGTCTCCACGAGCGGCTTCACGGGCCTCTAAGACCTCTAGTGGGGCATGCAGTCCTACAAATCGGACCTCGTATTCCACCAGCCGCGCTAGATAATCGTGGGCCTCACCTTGCCCGATCATGACGTCATCCACGATCAGGTTGTTGCCCTGGTTCGCCATGGCTACGATTGCATCGCGCATACCGACCATAAGTCGTTCGAACACGGGGCCCGACGTGATGACGACGCTCGGCTTCCCCCGATCCTCGACCGTCTCGAACACTAGACCCTGAGGATCGCCGAAGAGCTTCGTCGGCAGCATGTCGATGAATGCGTCCATCGCGACGTGCAGGAATGGCATCGCGGTAATCGCCTGCAGCGCCTTGGCGGTCGAGGTCTTACCCACGCTGCCAACTCCATTGAGGATGATGATTTGGGGCAGGGCCATCTAAGCGCTCAAGGTAGCGTCACCCGCGTGCCGCTGAATGCGCCTTCAAGAGGTGTCCCAACGGGATTGCCGCCAGCATCGAAGGGTTTGGCAATACGAGAGCCGGTCAACTTGTTACCCTCGACTTTGAGGTCGAAAGAGACTTCCAAACGGCCAGCAAATTTGTGCGTGGCGCGATCCGCAGTGATCTCGACCCACTTTCCCTTGATCAGATCGCTCTTGGAGACCCAGATTCCCTTGCCATCGCTGTCGCTTGTCCTTGCGTTACCAGCATCCGGGTTAGCCTGCTGCATCATGCCGTCGGCATTGAAGACATACATGTGAAAGGGAAAGGGAGCCGTGCTGTCCTCGACGATCCATACGCCGACGATCGCGTTGGCGCGGCGGGCGTGGTTGGCTGCGGCCATCGCTGCCGTCCCGTGACCCCACAGCAGGACGACGATTGAGAACGCGGCAGAAAGTTTGCTAAGCGACTTCGACATCCACGAGGTTTAGCTTCCCTGGGAGACCTTCGCCAGGGGCGGCACTTCGCTTATGCTTAGGGGGAGGGTCTTCCAAGATCAGTTACTCCCGATTCTCAGTCACAACCTCGCGCGAGAGGCTTTCACTGCCGCTGACATCTCGGTGACTTACGCCCTGAACC
>JANLPX010000154.1:0-2111 GCA_031367485.1 Alphaproteobacteria bacterium
AGTTCATCGAAGTTGCAAACGCCAAGGCAGCGTCCATCAACGCGGCTTTTGACGCCATAATACGTGAGCGACGTAGTTTTGAGCTCGCGGGTGCGTCATGACGTCTCTTCAACACATTTCTGGGTGTTACTGAGTTGACGCGAGGCCTTCTCGCGCCGAAATATCACTACGAGTGGCGCTCCAGTGCCGCGAACCGAGGTTGTCATGGTTAAGGAATTTAACCGTTCATACGGATCTGCCCTGCGGAGTTTCGCGATTTTGGGCGGAGCGCTCGCAACCACAGCGGCTGTTGCGATTGGTGCCGTGTTGGCTTTGTTTGCGGCTGCGACCGTGGTGGTAATCGCGGTGATGTCCTCGGCGTTGCTGGCGCTAGCTGGATTGGCGCTGCGGGCAAGACGCACGGCAAACGCGCCCAAGGACGACGGTATTATTGAAGCGCGCAACACCGGCGGCCATCACTGGGTCGCCTATGGCTGGAACGAGCCGCGCTAACCCGTTCTGACTTGCCGCCTCGCTGCTAGGCCACTACCGTCCCAATTCAAACAAGCGTTGGGAGAGAGCTGATGACGGTAGGTATCGTTGCGACCTTGAAGGTTGCCGAAGGCAAGAACGCAGAATTCGAAGCGATTTTCGCTGAGCTGGCCGCGCAGGTTCGCGCCAACGAGCCGGGCAATATCGTTTACCAGCTGACCAAGAGCCGCACGGACGGCCAGTTATATAAGGTGCTGGAGCTCTACACGGACCAAGAAGCGGTCTCGCTTCACGGCCAGACAGAGCATTACAAGGCCGCCGGCCCGAAGATGGGTGGTTTCATGGCGGGCCGCCCCGAAGTCGAATATCTCGATGGCGTAGGATAAACCCACATGGACCTGGAATTCACCGCCGAAGACATGGCGTTCCGCGACGAGGTTCGCGCCTTTATCGCAGAGGCGTTTGACGATGAGATGCGGGCCTATGCCGCACAATCCAAGACGACGGCGGTCAATAAGGATTGCCAGGTCCGTTGGCTGAAACGCCTGGGCGAAAAGGGTTGGATCGCACCGGACTGGCCAGAAGAATATGGCGGCACAGGCTGGAGCCATTCCAAGAAGTACGTGTTCGACATGGAGATGGCGCTGGCCGGCACACCAACGACCTCCAATATGGGCTTGCGGATGTGCGCGCCTGTGGTGATGGAGTTCGGTACGCCCGAGCAAAAGGCGCAGCATCTGCCAAAGATCCTCTCGACCGATGTGTGGTGGTGCCAGGGTTATTCGGAGCCTGGCTCTGGTTCCGACTTGGCCTCGCTGTCGATGAAGGCTGAGCGCGACGGCGACCACTATGTGCTGAACGGGTCCAAGACGTGGACCACCTATGCGCAGTGGGCCGACTGGATGTTCTGTCTGGTGCGGACCAGCCAGGAGCCGATCCGGCAGATGGGCATTAGCTTCCTGTTGCTGGACATGAAGACGCCAGGGATTTCGATCGTGCCGCTGCCGACCCTTGATGGGCCGCCGGTGGGCGATCAAGAGATCAACCAAGTCTATTTTGACAATGTGCGGGTGCCGGTGGCAAACCGTATCGGCGAAGAGGGGCAAGGCTGGACCTACGCCAAATATCTGCTGCAGTTTGAACGGGGCAATGCCTATGCCCCCGGGCTGACTCACCAACTGGCCAAGGTGAAAAAGATCGCATCGCTCGAGGGATCGGACGGCGGTCGGCGCATGCTGGATGATCCCGATTTCCGCCGCAAGCTTACCGAGACCCAGATCAAGGTCGATGCGCTGAATGCCACGGAACTGCGGATGTTTGCGGCGCGGACGGCGGGCGAGGCTATGGGGGCCTCTTCGTCGATGTTGAAACTGGAAGGCAGCCAGGCCCAGCAGGTGATCACCGAATTGGCGTTGGAAGCGGCGGGCCTCTACGCCCAACCTTTTGTTCGCGATACCTGGGCCGAAATCCGCGGCGGGACCAATGTGCCGCGCGCGGGGGCCGACTATTCGGCAACCGTTGCCCCGCACTATTTCAACTATCGCAAGACCTCAATCTATGCCGGATCCAACGAGATCCAGCACAATATCATGGCCAAGATGGTGCTCGGGCTCTGAGCCTGCGCGCTCGGAGACCGAACA
>JANLPX010000161.1:0-2897 GCA_031367485.1 Alphaproteobacteria bacterium
TGAAAACCCCGAGAATGGGGTCGACTACGATATCCACCAGCCTGACGATCATCCAGGCCGCGCCGACCGCGGCGAGGCTGACCCCGATGTGGCTGGCCATATAGGGCGGCAAATAAACCGCGATCGCAATACCAAGAGCCCCCATGGGGAAACTGGTTGAGGCGAAGGCCAAGATCGTTGCTAGGGAAAGCTTTCCGCCAGCCGGCAATGTCTTGGTCAAGTCGCTGCTCCCGATCAAATGCCCTTGGCGGCAAGGGGTTTAGTGAGACGGTCAATCACGAGCGAGAGCAAGTTAAGACTTACTCACGATTGCGGATTAGCGCCTCTTGAGCGGCTGAGGCGACCAACAGGCCATCTCGAGTGAAGATTGACCCGCGGTTGAAGCCCCTGCCGCCCGACGCAGAGGGGCTGTCCTGCACATAGAGATGCCACTGGGAAAAATCCGATGGATTATGGAACCAAAGGGCGTGGTCCAAGCTGGCAACTTGTAGCTTTCCAGATTCCCAACTGATGGGGTGCGGGCGGAGAGAGGCATCTAGTAGGGTCATGTCTGAGGCGTAGGCTAAGGCGCACTGATTGGCTGGCACTTCAGCACCGACCGAATGCCGCGCGCGAATCCAACACCGGTCAACAGGTTCAAGGATTTCGGAGGTACCGGGCGGTCGCGGATTGCAGGACCTGACCTCAACAGGCCAAATTCGTCGACTCTCCGGCGCAAGACCCGCCTCGGCTCGAAGTTCCTCTTCATTCTTCAGGCCCTCGGGAGGTGGCACATCATCCATCGGGATCTGATGCTCGAAGCCTGTTTCGGGGGTTTGGAATGAGGCTGCTAAATTGAAGATCTGCTTGCCATGCTGAATGGCCACCACCCGCCGCACGGCAAACGAACCGCCGTCGCGAGCCCGGTCCACCTGGAACAGGATCGGGATCTTCGGGTCGCCTGGTCGGATGAAATAGGCATGCATGGAGTGGCAATGGCGCCCCTCAATGGTGCGATAGGCCGCCGCCAGGGCCTGAGCCACCACCTGTCCGCCATAGATTCTACGATGGCGATCATCATCGGGTGTCACCCCGCGATAGAGGTCCAGGTCAATGGCCTCAAGGGCCAAGATATCCAGGAGTTCCCGGTTCTGGGGCATATCGCTAGAATTTCGCCGGAGCCATGTCGCGCAGACGAGGTAGCACTAAGTCCTTTTCCGAGAGGGTCGCTTCAACCCCGGGCAACCGCCAATCGATGGCCAGGTCCGAATCGTTCCACAGCACCCCGCCTTCCGTCGTAGGGGCGTATTCCCCATCGACCTTGTAGGCCAGCATCGTGTCGTCGACCAAGGTGACATAGCCGTGAGCGAACCCACGTGGCACCAGAAGTTGCTCGCCGCCCGAAGCCGTCAACTCCGCTCCAACCCACTGGCCGTAGGTGGATGACCCGGCTCGAACATCTACGGCCACATCGAGGATCGCACCCGCCAATACCCGCACCAGCTTAGCCTGAGCGTGAGGAGCCTGTTGAAAATGCAGACCGCGCACTGTTCCGGCCTTGGCGTTGAACGCCTGGTTGTCCTGCATGAAGTCGTGATCTAAGCCCTGGGCAAGGAACGTCTTGCGGCTCCAACTCTCCATGAACCAACCGCGCGCATCGCCATGGCGCTTGGGCGTGATAAGCAAGACCTCGGGGATGGCCAGGGGCGTTATGGTCGTCATAGGGCCTCAGAGTGGCGGAGTAAGCGGAGCGATGGCGCGAGACGGCGCGAAAGACAAGCCCAACCCTGCGCCAAGGGTGTCGGTTTTGGTGGTAGCCTACGAAAGTGGGAGCCATTTGGCCGACTGTCTGGCTCATATTCGTGCCCAGACCTTTACCGACCATGAGGTGGTGCTGGTCGATAATGCGTCGACAGACGGCGCGCCGCAGGCTGCGGCTCTGAGTTTCCCGGATGTGCGTCAGATCGCAGCGGGTGCCAATCGCGGCTTCGCAGCCGGTAACAACCTCGCAGCCCGCAGCGCGCGGGGATCCTGGCTGGCGCTGATCAATCCTGATGCCATGGCCGAGCCTGACTGGCTGGCGCGATTGATGGCGGCGACCGAGGCCTTCCCGCAGGTGGGGTGTTTCACCTCACGGCAATTGTTGGCCGACGGTTCGGGCCGCTTGGATGGCTTGGGCGACGTCATGTCCATATCCGGATTTCCCTATCGCGGTGGATTTTGCCATCCCGATCCCGGCCCGCTGCCACCCGGCGAGGTGTTCTCGGCCTGCGGCGGGGCGATGCTGATCTCGCGCCCCCTGTTCGAGGCCATGGGCGGATTTGATGAGCGCCTGTTCTGCTACTGTGAGGATGTCGATCTCGGCTTTCGGCTGCGGCTGGCCGGACAGCCGACCCTGCTGATCTCCGACGCCATTGTGCATCACCATGGAGGTACAGCGTCTGGTGGACCTCGTTCGGATTTCGCGGTGTTCCACGGCACGCGCAACCGCCTGTGGGTGTATGTGAAGGACACGCCGCCGGTCCTGTTGTGGCTCAGCCTGCCCTTCCACATCTTGGCAACCGTGACGTTGTTTGCGCGCCATGCCACGCGCGGTGAGTTCGCGGCACCCTGGCGGGGGCTGATGGCTGGCGTCAAGGGAATAGGCGTCGCGCTGGCGGCGCGACGCGAAGCCCAGGCGACCCGTAAGGTTGGTTCGTGGGAGATTGCTAAGGCCATGACGTGGAACCCGCTCGACCTGCTACTGCGTCGCGCGGTTATTCGCCCTTTGCCGACCAATCGATCAGACGCGCCATAAAGGCCGCGCCGCGCTCCATTTGCGAAACCTCGACATATTCATCGGGCTGATGGGCTTGGTCGATCGAGCCGGGGCCGCAGATCACCGTTGAGAACCCGGCATGCTGAAACTGTCCGGCCTC
>JANLPX010000174.1:0-2533 GCA_031367485.1 Alphaproteobacteria bacterium
GGTGGAACCGGCCCTCTATGACCGCACGCTGACCATGAACGGCGTGTCCAAGGCCTATGCCATGACTGGCTGGCGGATCGGCTATGCCGCGGGGCCAGAGCCCTTGATCAAACTGATGGGCAAGGTGATGAGCCAGACCACCTCCAACCCCTCCTCCATCTCTCAGTGGGCGGCGGTCGAAGCGTTGAACGGTCCGCAGGACTTCATCAAGCCCAATGCGCGTCTGTTCCAGGATCGCCGCGATCTGGTGGTCTCAATGCTCAACCAAGCCACCGGTCTGGTCTGCCCGACGCCGGAGGGGGCCTTCTATGTTTATCCGTCCTGCGAGGCTCTGATCGGCAAGACCGCGCCATCCGGCCGCGTCATCGGCGGCGACAAGGACTTCGCTACTGAGCTGTTGGAAACTGAGGGCGTGGCGGTGGTATTTGGTGAAGCCTTTGGCCTCTCACCATTTTTCCGCATCAGCTACGCGACATCACACGCGATTTTGGAAGACGCCTGTGGTCGCATTCAGCGGTTCTGCGCTTCGGTGAAGTAGCACTCAGGGCCGCGTTTGGACGCGGCCCTGCAATGCAGCTAGTGCTTTTCGCGCCAACCGGCCTTGGCTTCGTCCTTGGTCACCCGCAGACAGACCTTGTCGTCATTGATCGTGTCCACCCAACTGGTCGGGATGATGTGGTGCTTGAGGCCTGAGCCAAAGTCGAATTTGGCCAGTTCAATGTCTGTGCCGAGTACGTGATCGACCTTACCGACATGGTGCCCGTCTGAGCCAACGACTTCCATGTGTTCGCGAATGTCTGAGGCTTGGAACATGATCTCTCTCCTGTTTCAGTTCAGGAGTCCAACCGCTCAAGCGCAAGGTTGGTTTCATCAAACTTGAACGCCGCACCAATCCATGGCTGGTTTGGTGATGATGACACCGATCAATCTCAACAAGGCGCGAAAGCAACGCGACGCGCTCGCAGCAAAGGCGCAAGCCGCCGCCAACCGCGTCAAGTTCGGACGCGCCAAGTCCGAAAAGGCGCTGGCCAACGCGCAAAGCGCCGCCGCAACCAAGAGCCTCGACGGCGCGAAGCTGACAGATTAAGCCAGACCATATCGCGCAGAATTTACCACGCGCTAGGGTTCACTTCTGCCCGGGAAATGGAGACACCCATTGAGACTATTGTCGTACGCCGCCGCCATCGCCCTCCTGGCATTTGCCAACAGCTCCACGGCCGGCCAACAGGATTTCACCCTGATCAATTCGACCGGCTACACCTTGAATGAGGTTTATGTCTCTCCATCCAAGGTCAATGACTGGGAAGAAGACGTTCTCGGCGTCGATATCCTCAAGGATGGCAACCGCACCAGCATCACGTTTGACCGCAACACCGACGCCTGCCTTTGGGACCTCAAGGTCGTCTATGACGACGGCGAAACAGCCGAGTGGGACGCCATCAATCTCTGCAAGATCTCGGTCGCCAATATCAGCTACGACCGCAAGACCGGCGACACATCCGTCGAAGTGGACTGAGCCTCAAGCCGCCATCTGGGCCGGAACCGCTTGATCGCGGAATTCTGGCGGGATGGCATTATAGCGCGTGGCAGGCGTGATGTTCAGGCGAACGCGGGCGTCCTCTAGCTGTTCAGCAAACAGCGCCTCATAATCCTCGCCCAACAGCCACGCTGCCGCCTTGCCGCGCTTGTAACCCTGCCAAATCGTCTTGGCATAGGGATAGTCGCCGCCGCGTGAGCGCAGCGCAGCGCCAACGCCGATCAAGGCCCAACCCAGGCCCTTGGTCTGAGCATATGAGAAAGCTACGAGACAGGCCTCGCCCAAGGCGTCGCGATGATAGCCCGACAGAATGTGCCAGACGTCATGCACGTCGCGCGTGCGGCGACCCATCCACGCATAGGGATGCTGCACCTCGATCTCGCCGCCCGACTGTCGGCTGATCTCGGCCAAGCCCTCGGCGGAGAGCTGCTCGCTGCGGATGAACTCACGATAAGCCGCCCCCACCGTGCCCGGCGCAAAGCTGTCAAGCCACACATCGTCCATCAGCTTGTCAGCAAACTCCTTGCCTTCAAAGGCCAAGCGGCCACCTTGGGTGGTGGTCAACAGCCGGTGATAGGCGTCACTCGTGGCCGTTCCATTCAACGCACGCATGATTTCGAAGACTTGATCGGTGGCCTCTTTGTCATTCAGCAGCCGCCGCAGCGCCTTGAATGCCGCGCGCCAGTCGTTCTTGGGCTTGGCAATCTTCATATTGGCGGGCTGAGCAACGAGCTTCAGGCTGATAACATCGGCGGACATGGGAGCACCTAGTGAGCTTTAATGCCTCAAAAGTGACGCAGGCGTCACTTTTATGCAAGCGGTTTTTTCAGTGGCGTCTAGCCGCGATTTCAAGCTCTCTAGCGCCACAATGCCAAGACTTCGCAAACGTTCCATCCTGCTGGCCGGCCACGCCACCTCCATGGCCCTGGAACCCGAGTTCTGGATGGTGCTCGACGCGATGGCGGCAGCCCAGGGCCTGAGCCTCGCCGCCCTCAT
>JANLPX010000425.1:0-3458 GCA_031367485.1 Alphaproteobacteria bacterium
CGCCCCGACCGGCTTGACCCTTGGCTTCCATTTCCACACCGCAGACAAGGCCGACTGGTGGGAGATTGTCGATGACCTGATCCAATATCCAGAGGATCGGCCTGCGCTTCGTTGACCGAAATAGGAACACCAACACCAAAAACGCCGCCGATCTTTCGACCGGCGGCGTTGGTAACTCGTTCCAGCCCTTCGAGGCCAGATCGTAAGTCTAGGCAGCGACGGCTGCACGTCGGCGATTGCGTGCCGCCATGCCGACGGCACCAAAGCCCAAAATCATCAAGGCCCAGGTGGTTGGTTCAGGCACGCTACCCGAAAGCGCTTCGAGGCTAATTTTGTCCACTCCGACATCATACCCCGTGACATTTAAGCCAATGGTATCGAATTGCAGGAGGGTCGAGGTGGCGGAAGCGATGAAATCATATCGCTGAGAAACCCAGGTGTCCCAAAACGCACTGCCACCGCCATATGCAGGTGCCGTGAAGACAACACCAGGGTCGCCGCCGACCGTCAGTCGGACAGCATCTCTGGCCGTGAACTCCGACGCCATAAGGAAAGTAACGGAATACTTGGTCCCTACGGTCAAACCGGAAATCGTCTGCGTCGTGGTCACAGGCCGCTCATATCCAGCAAGCCAATGCCAATATTTTCCGTCCATGCCCGAGCCGTAGGTAGTGCCGAATGGATTATAGCTCCCTTCGGTGGATGTCCAACCAGTAAGGTCGCCCGTCTCGAAACTGCCGTTGGTCACTAAATTGACAGCTTGGGCACCTGTCGCGCCCAAAGATGTAACTAAAGCCAGAGCAGCGCTGGCTAGAAGAGTTTTTCTGATGATCATGGTGGTTCCCCCAAAGTATCGAAAGCGAATCTTAACTATCAGTAACGTTTTAGGTGGTGATATTTTCGAGGTCAATTGTGTTCGCGTTGTAGGCGACTTGCTCTGCTTTAACGAGTTTCATAACGAGGGGCGAGACCAATAGCGCCCGTGGAATCACCCCGATGGGAAAACCACCTAAGGACGCCATCATCGCCGTAATGCGAGAGCTCACCGCGCAAGCAAATGCGCTCCTCAGCCGCCGCCCAGACACACCCGGCACCCCCCACTGACCTGACCATCGGCTTCCACTTCCACACCGATGACAAAGCCGATTGGTGCGAAATCGACGATGACCTGCCGCAATATCCGGGAGATCGGCCGGGCTAGAGCGGGTTCCGAGAAATGGGAACATGATGAGGAAGCTCAGAGCTGGCCGACCTCTAAAACGACCTCCGCACAGTAAGTCTCGCGCTTCGTGGTGCACCTGTCGATATGTTGTTGTTATTATGCGCATCGGAAAAATATTCGACATCAAGTACATTATCGACATTGACCTGCACCTGAACCTTACTTCCGATCCTATAATATACGGCGGCATCAACACGCGTGAAGGCGGGAAGCTTAGTTGTAGAAATCGATGTTCGAATAGCGGCATACTGACCTGCTTGGTGGACTACACCTAATCCGAACGCCAGATTCTCGCTGAGGTCATAGCGATTCCAAAGCGTCAGCTGCTGCTTGGGAACTTGACCCAGTCGGACAATCCGGTTGCCCTCCAGGGTGGCGTCTTGATAGGCGTAGCCACCGCTAATCTGCCAATTGTCGCGGATGTTTCCTGCCAAGCCGACCTCAAACCCTTTAGTTTGGGTAGTCCCGACATTGATCGTCACCAAGGGATTGAGCGGATCAGGTGTCGTCGCATTGCTTCGCTCAAGCTGGAAAGCGGCGACCGTCAGGTTGAGGTTCGGACGGATGTCCCACTTCAAGCCGACCTCATGATTGGTGAACGACTCCGGCTCGAGGTTCTGCTGGGTGGTTGAAAGGGTCAAAAACTGATCGCCTGATCGCGGCAGAAACGATCGGCTATAGCTGGCGTAAAACGAAACATTCTCCTGGGGTTTGTAGATCAGGCCGACCCGTGGAGAGACCTTCTCATCTCTTCGGCCAAAAACGCGATCAGGGTTAGGTTGCAGATCAACGCCTTCGATTTCGAACCGGTCATAGCGCAGGCCCACAACGAGATTGAACTTGCTACCTAGGCCGACTTGATCTTGTCCATACACAGAAAACGCTTTGACGTTGGACACCGTGTCGCGGCTGAGCGTGCTGAACGTGACGCTTGGAAACACCGGGTTCGCCAGGTTGAAGGCGGCATTGGACAAGGTCCCGTTGAACCTGCGATTCTTCGAATCCTGATCTCCGTACTCCAAACCAAACAGCACCTTATGGGTGATCCCGCCGAGCTCGGTATCCCAGACCAAGTTACTCTGGATCACGAAATTCTGGCGCTTGGTGGGGTCAGAATATGACCCTAACGCCACCGTTCCGTTCTGGGATGTCGCGCTACCGTTGGCATAAACATTGGCATAGAACTTGTCGTAGTCGCCGTAGAGCAGCGTCGTTGACCAATCGAGGTTTTCAGCCAGCGCTCCGTCGATGCGGAGCTTAGCGATGTGGGCCTCGAGCGTGGTTCGGTTGGCACCGGGAACGCCGAAAAACTGGTCGCGATAACCCCGAATTGGCACGCCGGCCAGGGCGGGCACGCCCCGATCTGCTACGCGATCATCATTGACGTACTCATAGGATAGACCGGCACTCCATCCTTTGCCCAGATCAAGAGCTAGGTACGGGTTTAGCGCATAGCGTTCACCCCCAGAGTAATCCCGATGTCCTTCGAGCGTTTCGTACATGGCATTGAGGCGAACGGCCGCTTTGTCGCCAATAGGCGCATTAACGTCCGCAGATACATCATAGGCACCGAAGCTGTTCAGACTGGCGCGCGTGCTGGCGAAAAACCCGTTTGAGCGCGGCGTCTTTTGAACGCGATTGACGATGCCACCGCCACCACCGCGACCAAAAATCAGCGCGGATGGCCCCTTAAGAATCTCCACGCGATCCAGATTGTAGAGTCCCCGATAGTACTGCGTGTCATCGCGCACCCCATCGAGGAAAAAGTCGGCCGTGGTGTTCTGCCCGCGCAGCGTGATCTGATCGCGGTTGCCTTCGCCCTGACCAACCGTAGTGCCAGGCACATAGCGCAGAACTTCTCCCAGGCTACTGAATGCCTGGTCGTCCATTTGCGCGCGCGTCACCACGCTGATGGTCTGAGGCACGTTGATCAGCGGCGTGTCCGTCTTCGTTGCCGTCACGGAGTCAGTCGCCACGTAGCCCTTGCTATGCCCGATGACGATCAACTCTCCCACCTCGGTCGGGGCGTCATCTGCCAAGGCAAGGCACGGCAGGGCAAGGATCACGGCGGTGGTTGTCAGGAGGTATCGCATGTTTGGCCGGTCGACTCTTCAACGTGAGGAACAGCCTTCTTCTTATTGCGACGCATTATCATTATCAAGAGAGATCGATAAAGACTTAGCGCTTCTATGCGTCCAACGCCTGAACGCACCGTCTGCGATAATTCTTGACAGAC
>JANLPX010000211.1:0-13692 GCA_031367485.1 Alphaproteobacteria bacterium
CTGGGTAAGTTCGACCAGGAACAGCTTCAGCGAGGATACAAGGTCTACCGCGAGGTATGCGCTTCCTGTCACTCAATGAATTTGGTGTCGTTTAGAAACCTCGGACAGAAGGGGGGACCTTTCTATGATCCCGAGTTCAAGAACCCGAATGATAACCCCTACGTGAAGGCTATCGCCAAAGACTATCAGTTTGACGACATCGACACTGAGACGGGTGACATCGTCAAACGGGCCGGTAACTCGGCCGACCGGTTCCCCAACCCTTGGGCAAATGAGTCTGCTGCTCGAGCCTCGAATGGCGGGGCGTTGCCACCAGATCTCTCGACCATGGCTAAGGCGCGAGAAGGCGGTCCGGCCTATATTTACTCCCTACTGACGGGCTACCAGACCCCTCCAAAGGGCATGACGGTTCCAGGGGGTAAGTACTACAACCCCTATATGCCCGGCGATATGAGCGGGTTCTGGGCAGGCGATCCAGCCGACGTGCCAGAGGGCGGATTTATCGCCATGCCACCCCCATTGGTCGCTGGCAAGGTCACCTTTGACGACGGCACAGCGTCGACCTTGGACCAACAAGCCAAAGACGTCTCCGCCTTCTTGGCTTGGGCTTCTGAACCGAAGATGGAGGAACGCAAGTCCTTCGGATTGGCCGCAATGATCTATCTGGTGATCTTCTCGACGCTCCTGTGGTTCAGCTACAAGCGCATTTGGCGCAATGTCAGCCACTAGGCTGAAGTACCGCACGACATACCAAGGGCCTCGGGAAACCGAGGCCCTTTTCGTTTGGGTTAGACATTGAACCGGAAGTTCATCACGTCGCCGTCCCGGACTAGGTATTCCTTGCCCTCTTGGCGTAGCTTTCCAGCATCTCGGGCCCCCGCTTCGCCCTTCAACCGGACATAATCCTCATAGGCGATGGTCTCGGCCCGAATAAACCCCTTCTCGAAGTCAGTGTGAATCACACCAGCCGCCTGGGGCGCTGTATCACCCTTATGGATTGTCCAGGCGCGCGCCTCCTTGGGCCCGACCGTGAAATAGGTCTGTAGGCCGAGCAAATGATAGGCCTCCCGGATCAGCTTATTGAGGCCGGGTTCGGTCAGACCCAGGGTTTCCAAGAACTCCGCCCGCTCACTGGGATCGAGCATGGCGATCTCGCTCTCGATCTGGGCGGAGATGGCCACATGGTCCGCACCATCGCGCGCGGCGCGTTCGGCGACCAGCTTCGACATCTCGTTGCCGTCGGCTGCAGAGCTCTCATCGACGTTGGAGACATAGAGTGCGGGCTTGGAGGTCAGCAGTTGCAACATGCGCCAGGACTTCTCGTCCTCGGCGGCGATCTTGGCTTTGCGGGCCGGGCGTCCAGCATTGAGTTCGACCAGGGCTAGCTGAACGAGGCTGAGGGTCTGGATGCTTTCCTTGTCACCGGTCTTGGCCCGCTTCTCCAAATTAGAGACTCGCTTCTCCAGGCTCTCCAAGTCGGCCAACATCAGCTCGGTCTCGATGGTCTCAAGGTCCGACAGCGGGTCCACCTTGCCCTCGACGTGGGTAATGTCATCGTCAATGAAGCAGCGCGCCACGAAGGCAACGGCGTCGCAGTCGCGGATATTGGCCAGGAACTGGTTGCCCAGGCCCTCGCCCTTCGACGCGCCGCGCACGAGGCCCGCGATATCTACGAAGTTGATCCGCGAAGGGATGATCTCTTTGGATGGAATGATTGCCGCCAGCGCCTCAAGGCGCGGTTCAGGTACAGCAACATCGCCGGTGTTGGGCTCGATCGTGCAAAACGGGTAATTGGCAGCTTGAGCTGCCGCCGTCTGGGTCAGGGCGTTGAACAGTGTCGATTTGCCGACATTGGGCAGGCCGACGATGGCGACTTTGAGGGCCATAGGGTTTCCTAGATTGAGTAGCGCGACCTAACACACGGGTCGGCTTGGGTCATCCCCGTGCAAGCGCGGTTGCCGCAAGGTCGCGCCAAACACGGCCTTCCTTGCGAAATTGCGGATTAGTCTTAGCCAGACGCTTATCCATTTCGGCGATGGCTTCGGCGGCTTCGTCCCTGCGGCCGGTGCGTGCCATGAAAGCCGCATGCCGCCCCAGGCCCTCAAGGCCGGGGATGCGCGCAACAGCCACACGATAGGCGCTCTCGGCCTCTATGGGGCGCTCTAGGCCCTCATAGGCCCTAGCTAGGGCCAGAGATGCCCCAGGCGTTCGCTCGTCCTGTCCTAGGCGCTCCAACAGGCCCAGCGCCTCTGCCCAGCGGCTGAGTTCTATCAAGGCGTTGGCGCGACCCAGCAGCAGCACTGGATCATCAGCGTGGATACCCTGCGCCGCTAGACCATAAAGGCGCTCGGCTTCATCAAACCGGCCAAGATGGGTAGCGGCGGACGCCAACCGCGACTGATTACGAACAGTTGGCGAGTCGTCGTGGGCAGCCTTGGCCTCCCGATATTCGCGATGGGGATCTAAGGTCTCGCGCGCCACAGACCCTATCCGTCGCGCAGTGCGCCCGCCCATCAGTTCGGGTCCGATTATCGCCACCAGATAAACCAACCCACCCAGCGGCTGGAGCAACAGGATGACCCACAACCAAAACATCGGCTGGCCCGTACGCACGACATGGACACAGAGCGCAATCGCGAAGATCAGCGAAAGACCAAAGGCTGGAAACATGGCCTCTAGTCCTCCCGGTTGCCGGCTTGTTTGGGATCGGACTTTTCGGCTGGCGCGAGACGCATGACCTCGGTCTGGTAGCGCTCATCCTCACCGGCGGCGAGCAATGGCGCGGCCTCAGCGACCGCCGTGATCAGATCAGCGACCCAAGTCTGATCCACCTTATGAAAGTCAGAGAGCACATGGCCCATCACACGGTCTTTGTGCCCTGGATGACCCACACCCAGGCGTGCGCGCCGGAAGTCTGGTCCTAGATGCGCCGTCAACGACCGCACCCCGTTATTGCCCGCCGCCCCGCCGCCGGTCTTCATCCGAAACCGACCAGGAGCCAGATCAATTTCGTCATAGAACAGCACGACGTCCATCGATGTCAGTTTGTAGAACTTCAGCGCCTCAGCAACAGCCCGGCCGCTCTCATTATAAAACGTCTGAGGCTTCAGGATCAGCGCGCGAACCGCACCTGCCGACGACTCGATCTCGCCCTCGCGGATCAAGCTATGAAATTTCGATCTCTCAGGGCCAAACTTCCAGCGACGCGCAAACGAGTCCACCGCCATGAAGCCAATATTGTGCCTGTTGCCGGCATAACGAGGGCCAGGATTTCCCTGGCCCGCGAGAATCAACATGACGCCCTCCTCAAGGAGGCGTTGAGAGGCTAGGCCGAGGCCGCGCCGTCTTCGCCCGCGCCAGCGGCGGATGCCGAAGCTGACGAGCCGGCAACAGTGGCAACAACCGTATCCCCGTCGATAGCGGGGGTTACCCCGGTCGGCAGGGTGAACGCAGAAACGCGAATCGCATCGCCGATATCCAACCCGGTCAGGTCAAACACCAGTTCCTCAGGGATATGATCGGCTGGGCAGTTGAGTTCAATCTCGTGGCGCACGAAATTCAAGGTGCCCCCGCGCTTCAGGCCAGGCGATGCCTCATGGTTCTTAAAGTGCACGGGTACGGCGATCCGGATCAACTGGTGCTCATCGACGCGGTAGAGGTCGAAATGCCAGGGCTGATCAGTGACAGGGTGCATGTCGATCGCCTTGGCAATGACCGGCTGGCTTTCCGCTCCGTACTTCAACGTAACCAAGTGGCCGAGCAGCTTACCGGTATAGAGTGCCTTACGGAACTCGTTCGACTTCACGGCAATTGCGACCGGATCCTTAGAGCCGCCATAAAGGACACCCGGGACCATGCCCGCACGGCGGGTTTCCCGCGCGCCACCAGTGCCGGTGCGGTCGCGAACTTCTACGTTCAAAATGATATCGGCCATGGCCTTGCCTCGAAACGAAACCGCCGCGCGAACGTCCCGCGCGGCGAGGAACGACCCATAAGGGCCGAAAGGTGGGCGTAAATACACAAAACCCACGCCCGTGGCAACGGGCCGGATCAGGGTTCCTGGACTTCTGTTACCGCTTCTTTGCTGGGCGGGCCTTGGACGGCTTCTTTGGGCCGCCATAACCATGGCTAGCATTGACCACTGGAATGAACCTGGCCTCGTACGGTTCGGCCCTCCCCGAGGCTTTGATTAGGCACCGACCAGTGTCCATCATCGCATGTTGGCCAAGGCAGAAGACGTCCTCGTAGTGTGGTCGTGAAACCGCAAGGCACTGGTAGAGATTGAGCTTGGCAAGGTTCAAACAGAATCCAACATTTGGTTCGACCATAATCGCGGTCAGAGTATCGGTGTTCGCATCGGTGGCCTCCCCCAGCAGGCCAAGCGCAGCCACAGCAAGGCTGCGCACCACAACCGGGCTATAGGGCGGACTGGTTGGAGTCACGGCCAACCCCAAGGAAGCGGCACCAACCGAAGCCTGACGCAACCGAGCAGTCTGTGACAACTCACCCACGAGAGAGGTCGATGACAGGGTCTTGGCGCGGATAAGCCGCGCTTCTCGTTCCAACACAGGAGCTTTCGACCAATCTTGTTTTTGAATATCATAAGCCGATTGCTTGACGGCCTTGCCGTTATCGTAGAGCCGCTGGCCCTCGCCACCCAGGGCCTCGCTAACTAAACCGGCTGCACTTCCGGCCCCGGTCAGGCCCAGCACATACGATGGATTTCGCATGATTTCGTAGGCCATGGTTCGGCGCTGAGCCACACCGGAGCCATAGCTCCTTACGCCCGCAACAAAAGCTTGATCCTGCAAGGCGGCGATAGCGCCGTATGAAATCGCGCCACGTAGCAGCTGGGTCGGCTCGTAGGCCGCGCCTATATCTAGCGATTGGGCAATCGATGCCCCATCCGCGAACGTCGGCGAAATATTAGCAACCCGGTCCATATAGAACCGGTAAGCGCTGGCTTGCTCAATAATCCTAGAGCCCAAAATATCTACCTTTGGGGGAGGTGAGGGTTGCGTAGCCTGAACGGTCGCAGTGGGCGCCGACGAGCAACCAGCCAGGGCTACAGTGAGCAAGAAAGCCACGACTGTCGCAGAGCCCTTCAATTTTAGCGCCATGAACGACCTCTCCCTGGAACAATGATTTCGGTCGAATCTATCACGGCAGCCTCGACAACAATGTGGCGATAGTCGCTGGTTAGGGTTGGCAAGGCGTTAGCGTCACCGTGGATTGCGGTGCCCAGCGAGAGCTAGTCGAACAGTTTCGAGACCGATTCTTCGTTAGCAATCCGTCGGATAGCTTCCCCGATCAGCCGGTCACAGCTGACATACCGTATCTTACCGCCATCTGAGGCCCGGTCCGGGGGCTGGATCGAGTCGGTCATGACCAACTCTTTGAGGACTGAGCTATTGACCCGCTCTACCGCCGCGCCCGAAAGCACGCCGTGGCTCACATAGGCCGAGACCTCTAGAGCCCCGCCATCGATCAAGGCCTGGGCCGCATTGCACAGCGTGCCGCCCCCATCGATCATATCGTCAAAGAGGATGCAGCGACGTCCTGAAACATCACCAATGATGTTAGCAACCTCACTTTTGCCGGGAGCCGATCTCCGCTTGTCGACAATTGCCAACTCGGCGTTCAATCGCGTCGCTACAGCCAAGGCCCGCACCACACCGCCAACATCGGGCGATACGATCATCAACTCAGACGTTTTCTCATGATGGCCTTTGATATCAGCCGCCAGAAGCGGTGCGGACAGCAGATTGTCGGTGGGAATATCGAAGAACCCCTGAATCTGACCAGAGTGCAGGTCCATGGTCAGGACCCTATCAGCGCCAGCTCGAGTGATCAGATTGGCCACCAACTTGGCGGAGATCGGTGTGCGCCCCCCGGTCTTTCGGTCCTGCCGCGCATATCCGAAATAGGGCATCACCGCAGTGATCCGCTTTGCCGAGGCGCGTTTTAGCGCGTCGATGCAAATCAACAGCTCCATCAAATTATCATTGGCGGGGTAACTGGTGGACTGGATGACGAAGACATCTTCTCCGCGAACGTTCTCATCAATCGTGACGAAAATCTCGTTATCGGCGAACCGTTTAACCTGAGCCTTGGTGAGCGGCATGTCCAGGTGGGCGGCGACGGCCTCAGCCAGGGTTCGGTTGGAGTTGCCAGACAGCAGCTTCATCGGGGCCCCACATTGTTGAACTGTTGGCGGGGCTTGTAGCAGGCGCGGGGCGGGCGACAAGGCCTGGATGCTTAATCCAGCGCAATCGCTGACAACAGGCGGCCAAAGTCGGGCTCTGAGCGCAAAACCGCGCGCCGATTTGAGAAAAATAGCTGCTCGTCAGCACAGGTATCGGCCCCGATCCAAGCCACCCTTTCAACACCGGCTGCCCTGAGTCGCGACATCACAAAGCCCGGCAGATCAAATTGGCATTTTTCCACGGCCCGACCTTGCGAGAAAAACTGGGCATTCCGAGCGTCCGTTTCGAGGAATCGATCGCGAAATTCCAGTCCCACTTCATAGGACGTCGGGCCTATGCACGGGCCGATCACTGCGACAATGCGTTCAGGTTTGGCACCAAGTGATTGCATTGCGGTAACCGTCGACTCAGCGATGCCGGCCAAGGCACCGCGCCATCCCGCATGGGCGGCCGCGACCACGCCTGCCTGGGCATCCGCAAAAAGAATAGGCGAACAATCAGCAGCCAAGGCACCGCAGAGAACGCCACGTGTTGCCGTAACCACGGCGTCGCCTTCAGGCCGATGTTCCGACCATGGCCCTTCGGCGATGAGCGCGGTGGCAGAGTGTGTCTGATAACAGGTCGAGAGGGCCGACTTCTCAAGTCCGAAGTGCAAAGCTGCCAGTCTCCGATTCTCAGCGACGTCGGCGGGATGGTCGGAGGACCCAACACCGACATTGAGGCTGCTATAGATTCCGGTGGAAACCCCAGACCTGCGTGTGAAAAACCCGTGGCGAATTCCGGGCAAGTCCAAGAGCGGCGAGGTCAGTGTCGGTAACGTGGTCATCGGCCAGCCTCAAAGGCGGGCGGCACCAAGCCGGCTCCATGGATGCAGAGCACCTTGAACAACTCGCCCATTTGATTGGCGTCTGTAAGGCGTTTGAATTGGCGCAGAGTCTGTTCGGCGGCGTCAGGCCGGGCCGTAGCCAAAGTCTCGGCGCGCGAGACTATTCCAAGTCGGGCCAGGAATGCCGCCTGGGTCAGGATCGGCCCCGTTCTAGCGCCCGCCCGCTCCGCTGCTGATCGAACGGACGGAAAATCGACATGCACCGTTAGGTCCGCGCCACCTGGCGTTTCAAGAGGATCAACCTTTCGGTGTTGCGAAAGGGCCTGCAGGGTATCTCCGAAGCCCGGTGATGCGCGTCCGTAGTCGATCAGGAGAGCGGCACCTCCGTCCAAGGCGATCCGCTCGCCAATCTCATGGCCTAGTCGTTCTTGCTCTACTGAAACCTCATAGACCGCAGATTGAGGGGCATTGGTCGGAAGTCCAAGAGCCGATACTGGCGATAGGCCGACCATCAGCTCGACATTGGCATCGACGCCAATCCGATGCTCGGCCCATTGCGAACCCTGAAAACTGAACTGACGAACGGGCAGGCAATCCAACAGCTCATTTGCGATCAGCAGGATGGGTAGGTCACAAGGAATATCGGCCAAGACCGAGACCCACCGTGGTCCCGTGCCAAGACGGTCGCGCTGAAGCGTCTTCAGCGGCTCGGAGACCTCAACTAACCAAACTTCTGCGGCGGCGAGAAATCCCTTGTCTACCTTGGCTGCACGCAAGAGATCTTCCATCAGCGTCCCGTCACCAGGACCCATCTCCACCAATTGGAACTTCGCAGGCCGACCCATAAGTCGCCAAGTCTCCACCATCCATAGGCCGATCAGCTCACCGAACATCTGGCTGACTAGGGGTGCGGTGATGAAATCGCCTGCAGCGCCCAAGACCGGGCGGGTCGCATAGTAACCCTCTGCTGGGTCGTACAGACACAGGGTCATATATTCCGCGATTGTCAGAGGTCCGGTCGCCCGGATCTGTGCGACTAACCGATCACGCAGGCTCATGGTCTTGCACAGGTTGCGATAGCCCGCGCCAAATCAACCAAACCCCGCCCAGCACCATGGGCGCGCTGAGGATCATTCCCATAGTCAGTCCCAGTGGAAAGTTATCCAGACCTTGATCGGGTTCTCTGACATTCTCCAAACCGATCCGGATCAAACCGTAGCCTAAGAAAAACAGCCCCGCCACGACCCCACGGCGCTTAAGAAACCCGGCTCCACGACCTGCCCACAGCAGCACCAAAAAGAGGACGATGCCCTCCAATGCCGCCTCGTAAAGCTGGCTTGGGTGCCGGGGGAACGGTCCTGCGCCGGGGAAAACAATGCCCCATGGAACCTGCGTCGGCCGCCCCCAAAGTTCCGGCTTAATGAAATTAGCGATCCGGCCAAGGAACAGACCCATGGGGGCCGCTGAGGTCACCAAATCACCGAGGCTCAAAAGGTCTAGTTTCGCGCGCTGTGTAAAGATCGCCACCGCGACCAAGACCCCGATCACACCTCCATGGAAGCTCATCCCCCCACGCCATGTCATCAATATCTCGATTGGATTGGTCCAAATGATCTCGGGCGTGTAAAAAATCACATGACCCAAGCGCCCGCCTATGATGATGCCAAATGTAATCCAGAGGATCAGGTCATCAATTTGCAGTGGGGTGGCTGGCGGCCCTGATGCCGACCAAAGCGCTGGTTTGCGAACCAGGCTGATCATGTATCGCCAGCCCAACAGGATGCCTGCGACATAGGCCAAGCCGTACCAGCGGATGGCAATTGGACCGACTTGAAGCAGGACGGGATCAAAGTTTGGAAACGGCAATCCAAGAACTCCGCAAGCTTCGCTAGTGAATTTGCATAGTGTTTAGACGAGAACCCCTTCGCATTCACCCCCCGACACGCCATATAAGACGAATGCAAACCCAAAATCCTTTTCTCGACGAAATGGCCAAGCTGACAACGGCGGCCATGGGCTTGGCGCAAACGGCGGGCGAAGAAGCTCGAGCCGCCTTCCGGGCCCAGGCTGATCGACTGGCCGCTGAACTCGACTTGATCCGACGCGACGAGTTTGAGGCGCTCAAGGCCGAGATCAATGCCCTGCGTGCAGAAGTCGCTAGCCTCAAAGCATCACCGCAACTGGCCAAACCCGCCCCGAAGAAGGTGGCAAAGCCCGATTGAGTCGGACGGTTGAAAAATCTGCAGACACGCGAATGTGGCTCGCGTCGTGGAAGAAGCCGCTGACACAGGTCATGCAAAGCAGACTAGTTTCAGTACCGCAGGGTGATTCGCGGGGCTGCCCGCCACCGATGCGAGAGGGACCGCAGGTCTAATGGATACGCCTCAGTCTGACGAAGACGTGTTCCTGGCGAATGACCCACTTGATGTTGTGGAGCACGTGCTGCAGGCCGAAAACCTGCAGTTTGATCGCACTGAAGACGGAGACTTGGCTTTCTCCCTCTCGGGCGATTGGAAAGACTATGAACTCTGGTTCGCTTGGCGGCCCGAGGCCGATTGCCTGCAACTGTGTCTATCAATCGACCTGCAGGTCAGCGCCAAACAGCGTGCCGCAGCCTTCGAGTTAGCCTCGACCATCAACCAACGCGTTTGGCTTGGACACTTTGAGGTTTGGGATGATGGCGAAGTGGTTTTCCGCCATGCAATGTCTCTGATGTCCGGTGAACGACCCAGTCTGGCCCAGGCCGCGGCGATGATCGACATCTCAATGGAAGCCGCAGATCGGTACTATCCGGCGTTCGAATTCATGACCCAGGGTGGCAAGACGCCGGAAGAGGCGATTGCTGCCTGCATGTTCGAGACGATCGGCGAGGCCTGACGTCGGCACCCTGATGGACTAAGCTTGCCGCCGGATCATCTTTTCTAGGGACCAGCATGACGCCAATTCTGATGTTGGGCGCGGGGCGTATGGGCGGGGCGCTTATCGAGGGCTGGCTTGGCGCTGAGACGTTTTTGCCTGCCAACTTGATCTTGCGAGACCCCATCCCGACCGAGCTCGCCCTCGTTATCGCTAAGGCCGGTGCGCGCCTCAATCCCGATGACGCTGTCCTTCGGCAGGCTCAGACAGTCGTTCTAGCGGTGAAGCCGCAGCTATGGCGGGAAACAGCTGCTCAGGTCGCTCACTTGCTCTCGCCTTCCGCGATCCTGGTGTCGGTGGCAGCCGGAGTTGCCTGTGCAGATATCTCCAAAGCCTTCGGCGGACTTCGCGTGGCGCGGGTAATGCCGACCACCGCAGCGGCCATCGGCATGGGGGTCGCCAGTCTTTATGCGGCTACATCCGAGGCTAGAGACCGCGCGCACCAACTCTTCGATCCGGTTGGGACGGTGGTCGACCTATACGACGAAGACTTGCTGCATGCCGCGACAGGCGTGTCGGGGTCCTCACCCGCCTATTTCTACGCCTTCGTGGAAGCCCTGGAGGCCGCCGGCGTTGCAGTCGGCCTTCCGCCAGAGGCCGCCAAGACTCTGGCGAGGTCGACTATGGCGGGTGCCGCGGCCTTGATGTCGGCAAGTGGAACGGAACCCCGCGAGTTGCGTCAACAGGTGACCTCACCCAATGGCACTACGGCGGCGGCCTTGGAGGTTCTGATGTCAGATCAAGGTCTCGAACCCCTGTTGCGCCAAGCTGTGGCGGCGGCGACGCTTCGCTCGCGAGAGTTAGGCGGCTAGTCGAAGCCTGCCTTATGGTGCCCGCTTCCAGGTCTGCGCCTGACAAATAATCGCGATGCAGCCCTCGACCTTCAGTGTTCCATCCGGATTAAGACCGATCTTGGAGGCATAGGTCTTGCCGGACTCAGGGTCGTAGATCGTACCTCCGGTCCAACGGCCATCCTTCGCAGCCTTGAAATTCTTGATCAGCTGAAGACCAACCACTGGGCGGTTGCGCAGGCTAGGGTCGGGATTGTTCGCATCCCTTTGGGTCTGGCCAGTTGCCTTGTCGAGCGGGTTCTTTAGCCAAACAATTGTGCCACAGAGCTTGTCGCCACAAGGTGCGACCCGAACCTTGCCGGAAGCGCTCTGGGTTAGCCAATCACCCTGGACCGGGCTCGAAGCCTGGGTACTAAGTGCAATAGCCAAGCTCGATATTCCCACCATAGTTGCCACAAGTCGCCTCATCGAAACCTCCAATTTCTGCCGCATCCTGGCTAGATTCGAACCTCGGCAAAATCGTGTCAGTAGAGTCGGGGCAGCTTTCCCAATTCTATCCTGGAATCCGTACAATCGCCCGAAGCCCGCCAAGTGGAGAGCGCGCCAGGGTAACGTCGCCACCATGGCTTCGGGCAACGTCGCGCGCGATGGCTAGACCTAGCCCGACCCCTTTGGCGTTCTGATTACGCGCTGGGTCCAGACGGTTGAAGGCCCGAAATGCGTCTTCGTACAGGGTTTCCTCAATCCCGGGGCCATCGTCATCAACCATGATCTCAACGCCGCCATCCTTTCGAGGACCAGCGGTGAGGGCGATGTGTTGACCATAGTCGGCTGCGTTCATCACCAGATTTCCGACAGCGCGTCGCAGCGCATTAGGTCGAACCGAAGCCGAAAGTTCGGGATCAACATCCACCGTAATCTGCACGCCGCTTCGCAGAGCCCCCGCGCTCACCTGGTCGAGCAAGACTTTTAGACGGACGGTCTCGACGGACTCACCGCCCTCGCCACGGGCAAAATCAAGATACTCATCAATCATGTGCTCCATCTCGGCCAAATCATGCTTCATGCCCGCCGTACGCTTTGAAGGTTCAGCGAGGGCCAATTCAAGCTTTAGGCGTGTGAGCGGCGTACGCAGATCATGACTGACGGAAGCCAAGAGCGCCGTCCTTTGGTCAATGTGGCGCTGGATCCGGGCTTTCATGGATAGGAAGGCGTGGGCAGCTTGGCGAACCTCACGCGCCCCGTGCGGCTTGAAGGCTGGGGCCTCGACCCCACGTCCGAAATCATCAGCAGCTGAAGCCAATCGTTCGATCGCCCGAACCTGGTTGCGGATAAACAGAATTGAAATCGCCGTCAGAATGAGTGTGGCGACCGTCATCCAAAGAACGAAAATATGACCCTGAGTGGCAACGGCGCGGTCGCGCGGTGCTAAGACCCTCAGTACCCCTTGCGGCGTTTGCACCCGAATATCGACGAAGGCCGGATAGCGTGTGGTGTCGAACCAAAACGGTTGATCGATCCGCGCGGCAAGCGCGCGGTTCATAGCATTGTCGACCACGGCAAATGAATTGGCCCGCCGGCTTTTTGGCAGGGTTCTTCCCGGTTGCAACGCCACCGACAAGCTCATGGAACGTTCTGCGCGATCAGTGATCCGCGCCAGTGACGCCGGGCTGGGATCATCGCGAAAGCTCTCCACGGCCCAGGCGACGTCGCCAGCTAAGCCCTCGGACAGTCGACTGGTCACCGTCTGCCAGTGGGCATCAAAGAATACCCAGGTCACCGCGATCTGCATCACTGCCACCGGCAGGATGATGATAAGCAAAGAGCGGCCAAAAAGGGTGGTCGGTAGCATCCCCTTGAGCAAACGGCCAAGGCGCGCGCGCGTTGGAAAAACTAAGGCCATCAGTCTGGAGCCAACAAGTATCCGACCCCGCGCACGGTTTGCAGGTAGCGCGGTGCCTTAGGATCAGCCTCGATCTTGCGGCGCAGCCGGGTCACTTGAATGTCAACGGCGCGTCCAGAGGGATCAACCGTCTCACGAGCAAGGTCCATCCTTTCCACGGGCTGATGCGCATTGCGAGACAGGTGACGTAGCAATGCGATCTCGGCTTCAGTCAGCCGGACAGGCTCGCCGCCTCGGAACAACTCCCCTCGCCCGGGATGAAACACGCACAGACCAAGCGAAATCTCAGCCGAAGCCGCTTGCGTCGGACGCGACTGCGAGCGGCGCAAGATCGCTTCGATCCTCAACAACAGTTCTTCGGGCTCAAACGGTTTGGCCAGATAGTCGTCGGCTCCCAGTTTGAGACCTTCGATGCGATCCTCAGCCAATCCTCTGGCGGTCAACATCAGGACTGGCGTCGTGGCAGTCAGGCCACGACGATCACGTAACCACCGGGTAAGCGAAAAGCCGTCTTCGCCGGGCATCATGACATCAAAGATCGCCAGATCGAAGTCGAGGGTCTCCATCATGGCACGGGCTTGAATACCTCCAGGCGCGGTGGTGACCCGAAAGCCAGCTCGGGTCAGGTACTCCTTAAGCAGATTGCGAATCCGATCGTCGTCGTCGACCACCAGTAGATGCTGACCTAGCTGGGCACCGCTCATAACACCGACCCATTTTGTTTGACGCAGCGGGCGCGGAGGGTTGTAAGGGGAACATCTTGCAAGGCGGAAATTTCCCTATGTCTCTCGTTCCCTTCGATGATCGTGACGGTTGGATCTGGTTGGACGGCCAGTTCGTGGCGTGGCGCGAAGCAAAAGTGCACGTATTGACCCATGGCCTCCACTACGCCTCTGCGGTGTTCGAGGGCGAGCGGATGTATGGCGGGGAGATATTCAAGCTGACCGAGCATACCCAGCGTCTGTTCAATTCAGCCGAGATCCTCGACTTCGAAATCCCGTTCACGGTGGCCCAGATCGATCAGGCCTGCAAGGACACCTGCGCCAAGAA
>JANLPX010000230.1:0-3581 GCA_031367485.1 Alphaproteobacteria bacterium
CGAACGACGGCGCAAGGTGGTGCCGATTAGGCCAAAGCCCAGCAGCATCATCGCCCAAGTCGCGGGCTCAGGAACGCCGCCGAGCGTTGGCGCGCCCATGACGACATTATCCAGAATGGTATCGTCCTCGCCGGTCAACCAATCGGCGTTAATTGCCAATCCATCAAGGTTGGCCAATACGGACTGAAAGTCTGCGAAGGAGACGGGTGTTGCACCAATCGTACCATCGCCAGGATAATTGAAGAATCCCGTCTCAGTCAGGGTGAACGTAAAGCTGGTGAAGCCAACCGTCGCTGGGGGAAGACTTCCAATCGTGATCGCCTTACCTGCGCCGTAGAGGATTAAGTTGGCGTAGGCGATTCCATCATTGAACTTGTCACCAAGATCGTAGGAGATGGTGTAGCCGTAAGATGAGAGCTTGTTACCGAGGTAGGCTCCTGGTGCGTATAATGCGACAATGCCGAACGTATCGTTAGTCTGGATATAACCCCCAGCGTTCCAGGTGGCCGCCGAACCTGGAGCGGCAAAAGTCGAACCAGCGTGTCCAACCTGCCAGCCGTCATTGCCGCTATTGAAACTGCTCGTTATAGCCGCGTCTGCAACACTGATACCTAAGCCAAAACTAGCGGCGAAAGCCGCCGCAACCAACATGCCATTACGCATCGAAACCCCCTATTGAGTGAACACCAAACGAGATCCTCGGATTTTGATTATTCCGACCCTCAAGTGTTCAAGCGGGGAAACCCGGAAAAACGGGTCAACGAATTTTTAACTTTCGCAAATCGAGGTCATCCTTAGGGAGAAAGGCCTTGCGCGGCGCGGGACTGGGCCATAGCTTTTTGACAGTATGGGGGCGCATGGACAGCGAACGATCTAGCGAAAGCCTGCTCGCGGCATGGCATGACGGCGACCGTTTTGCCCGCGACCAGCTGCTCGCGCGTTTGCATCCGGAACTTGCCAAAATCGCTGCGGCGCGACTGCGCAAAGAGCCGAACTCGTCACTGTCCACCGATGATCTGATCAATGATGCGGTGGTGCGCCTGATCAGCCTGGACCGTATCGACTTTGCCAACCGCGCCCATTTGATCGGTTTGGCCTCCACGCTGATGCGGCAAATTCTGATCGACTATGCCCGCGCCAAGGCCACCGACAAGCGGCAACACCAAAAGGTCGCGCTGAATACCCAGGTCGAAGGCCAGCAAAAGTTTGACCTGAATTCCCTAGATTCCGCGCTTATGCGGCTGGGGGTGATTGATGCGGAATTGGCGGAATTGGTCGATATGCGATATTTTGGCGGCATGACGTTTGGCGATATCGCGATCGTCAGCAAGGTCTCGGAGGCGACCGTCAAGCGCCGCTGGCAGACCGCACGGGCCTGGCTGACAGACGCTTTGGCCAATCCTATTGACGCGCTCTGACCCCCAACTTGAACGCAGAGTTCTCGATCTATTTCAGGTCATGCTCGACCTGCCCGCCGGGGAGCGGGTGGCTTGGATTGAGGCTCACAGCGACGACGGAAGCCCGCTGCGAGAGCGACTGATGGCGATGTTGGCGGGCGATAGGCTCGCCAATCTGCGCACGGGCGGCGCCACCGACATGCTGGACGATGAACGCCTGCCGTCCAAGATCGGGGCCTATCGGATAACTGGACTGATCGGACAGGGCGGCATGGGAGCCGTCTATCGCGGCGAGCGTGCGTCGGGTGACTTTGATCATGTGGCGGCGATAAAACTGATCCGACCCGGTGCCCTATCCGAATCGTTCATTGAACGCTTCTCGCGTGAGCGACAGATCCTCGCCAGTCTTTCGCATCCGAATATCGCACGGCTGTATGACGGTGGATCCACCGAGAGCGGCGATCCCTATATCGTCATGGAATACGTGGACGGGGTCTCGCTCGGCACCTGGATCGAAAACCACACGGCATCCGTAGCCGAGCGGACGGCGCTGTTTCTCGACATTTGTTCCGCCGTCGGATTTGCCCACCAGAACCTGATTATACACCGCGATATAACGCCCTCGAACATTTTAGTGGCAAAGGACGGCACGGCCAAACTGATCGATTTCGGCATTGCCCGGCCGCCTCTGGCCGACCCCGACGTTACAGCCTCGACCAAGCGGTCGCTCGCAGGCATGAGCCTGACGCCTGGCTACGCGGCCCCTGAGCGGGCGCAAGGCAAGGCCGCGACCACATTGTCGGATGTCTATTCACTCGGCATCCTGCTTGACCGCATGGTGGGCGAGGGTGGCGATAAGGATCTGAAAGCGATTGTCTCTCGGGCCAGTGCTGACAACCCTGCTGATCGCTATCCGTCAGTCGATACGCTGGCTGACGACGTTAGAGATTGGCGCGACGGCAAGGTGGTGACCGCGCGCCAAGGTGGCCGTCGTTACGCCTTTGGCAAATTTGTTGCGCGGCATCAGATTGCGGTGACCGCCTCGGCTGCCACAATCCTGTTGCTGGTCGGAGCGCTTGTGACGACGCTCATTGCCAACCACACTGCTGAAATCGCGCGAGCCAATGCCGAGAAGCGGTTCGCTGAAACGCGCAGCATCGCGAAGATGATGCTGTTTGATGTTTATAGCGAAGTCAGTAAGACGCCGGGATCGACGAAGGCGCGCGAGCTTCTGGCGCGCACAGGTCTGACCTATCTCGACGCGTTGGCCGCCGAGAAGAACGCCCCCATCGACATTCGTACGGAGGTCGCGATGGGCTATGTTCGTCTCTCGCAAGTTATTGGGGGCGGACAGGCAAGCCAGTTGGGTAAACTGGCTGACGGCAATAGTCTCCTCGCCAAGGCCGAAAAGATGCTGGCGACAATCCCTGTGGACCAGCGCGGTAGCAAGCCGGTTGCACGCGTTTTTGCCGAAATGCTGATTCAACGCGCCGGCAACGACCTCTACAACGACAATGACAGCAAGCGTGGGCGCGCCGATGCCATCGAAGCCCAGCGAGTCTTGCTGCCTTTCGCCCGGCAGGATGAGGACAGCGCACGACTCTATGCAACTGCTGTCCAGACCGAGGGCGACAGCCACGGCTGGGACGACAATTATGACAAGGCGCGCCCAGTCCATCAACGCGCCGAGGATTTCATTGCCAGCCTGCCGCCCAAAATACGTGATTCAGCGGGGGTTACCAAAGCGCGCTCGGCTAATATGCGTTTGCTCAGTGAAGCGATGCACAAGACCCATGACGATGCGGCAGCGATAGTGGCGCTGGACCGCGCGGTGGCGATGAACGAGTGGCTATTGAAGGCGGCGCCCGACGATCCTTTCGTTTTGCGCAAGGTCGCGGCATCGCTCTGGTCTCGCGCAATCTTGTTGCGGGAACTGAAGCAGGACGCCAAAGCAACCGAGTCAATCAATCGTGCGGTCGAACTGTCACGTGCGATGCAAGAACGCGACCCCAACGACAAGGGGGCGCTGAACTTGTTCGCAACCACTGCCGAAGTGCAAGCTCAGGTCCTAGCCGATGCAGGTCGTTACACCGAGAGTTTCACCGCAAGCGACGACGTCATCGCAGCCCACCGCCGACTTGTCGCCCTGGCGGGGGATGCCCCTGGGGCGATCCGCAGCATGGC
>JANLPX010000232.1:0-3129 GCA_031367485.1 Alphaproteobacteria bacterium
CGCCTTGGTTGCGGCATTGCGAGAGGCTGTGGGCAACGAACATGCCCCGATCCTGATCGACCAAGAGGGCGGGCGGGTGCAACGTCTTGGGCCACCCCACTGGCGTCGCTATCCGACGGGTCGGGCCTATGGGGCACTCGCCGCTAATGACCCCTTGCTGAGGCGGGAGATCACGCGATTAGGTGCGCGCCTGCTGGCCCATGACCTTCGTGCGCTCGGCATCACGGTCAATTGCCTGCCGGTTTTGGATGTGCCCGAGCGTGGTGCTCACGACGTCATCGGGGATCGCGCCTATGGTGAAGACGCTGAGATCGTTGCTCAGTTAGGCCGCGCGGCCTGCGAGGGGTTGATCGCTGGCGGGGTGTTGCCGGTCATAAAGCACGTGCCAGGGCATGGCCGAAGCAAGGCCGATAGCCATCTCGACTTGCCGGTGGTTGATGCCCCCTATAACCAGTTAGCGTCGCGCGATTTTGCACCCTTCCGCGTACTCTCTGACATGCCCTTGGCCATGACCGCCCACGTGGTCTATTCGGCGATCGATGCGCGACATCCAGCAACAACGTCGCGCAAAGTTATCAAGCCTGTGATCCGTGGGGCCATTGGTTTTGACGGCCTTCTGATGACCGATGACCTGTCGATGAAGGCGCTCTCTGGCACGATGAGCGAGCGGGCTAGCGCCAGCCTCGCGGCAGGCTGCGATGTCGTTCTGCATTGCAATGGCAGTATGGCTGAGATGGTCGGCGTGATCGCTGGGTGCCGCCCCCTGGCCGGCCGGTCTGCCAGCCGGGCTCGCGCGGCCTTGGCGCGCCTGCCCAGAGTGCCGGAGCCCTTCGATATAGAGGAAGGATTGGCACGCCTCGATGCCGCGTTCGGAGGTCGGATGGCATGAGCGAAACCCGCGATTTTCAGCCAAACCTAGACTTTGCCGCGGCTCGGGTTGCGGCCGAAGACGGCGAAGCCTTGATCGTCGACATAGAGGGCTACGAAGGTCCGCTGCATGTTCTTTTGGCCTTAGCCCGCAGCCAGAAGGTCGACTTGCTCAAACTCTCGGTCACGCGGCTGGCGGAGCAATATCTGAGCTTTGTGCAGCAAGCCCGCCGGTTGAGATTTGGATTGGCGGCTGACTATCTCGTGATGGCGGCTTGGTTGACCTATTTGAAGTCGCGGTTGTTGCTGCCCAAGCCTGAGCGCCCCAAGGCCGATGAGCCCCCGGCGGAGGAACTTGCAGCGCAATTGGCCTTCCGTCTCGCCAAGCTCGACGCCATGCGTAAGGCCGCTGAGGCCCTGAAGGACGGACCCCAGCTGGGCAGGGAGGTGTTTATGCGCGGTGACCCGCAGGCCATTCAAATCATCCCATCGTCACGGCTTGAGGGCGACCTGTACGGGTTGATGAGCGCCTATATTGCACAACGTCGGCGCGACCATGGCCGGGCCTATACGCCCGCCACGCCAAAGGCCTATCCCCTTGAGGATGCGCGCTTGCGCCTGCGCCACATGCTGCCCGACCTCTCGCGGTGGACCGCTTTGGAGGGTGTAGCGCCGGGCCAAGTTGGCGTTGGCCACTTGGTGGGGGAAGGGCCAAGCCGCGCGTCATATCTTGCCTCGACGCTGTCTGCGAGCCTTGAACTGGTGCGCGAAGGGGTCCTAGAGGCGCGCCAGTTGGAAGCTTTCGCCGATCTCTATCTCCGCGCAAGACGGGGAGCCTTAACATGACCGACGATCAAGTGATGATCCCCGACCCGGTTGATACCGAACGCCGCATCGAGGCGCTGTTGTTTGCTGCCGCTGGGCCTCTGAGCCTAGATGATCTGGCCAAACGATTGCCAGAACGCTCCGATGTTGAAGCCGGGATTGCGGCATTGGGACTGCGTTATGCTGGTCGAGGTGTTGAGCTGGCCTGCGTCGCCGATCGTTGGCGCTTTCAGACGGCTCAGGACTTGGCTTTCCTAATGACCGAGGAACGCGACGAGCCGCGAAGGCTCTCGCGTGCCGCCCAGGAAACACTCGCGATTATCGCCTATCATCAACCGGTTACTCGAGCCGACATTGAAGTGGTGCGCGGGGTCCAAGCCAGTCGCGGCACGCTTGATGTATTGCTTGAGCTTGGCTTGGTGCGCATGCGGGGACGCCGTCGCACGCCCGGTCGTCCAGTTACCTATGGGACCACCGACGCGTTCTTGGAACACTACGGACTTGCGGTGCTGGGCGATCTGCCAGGTATGAGCGAGATGAAGGCTGCGGGTCTGCTCAGCATGGACTTGCCCTCTGACTTCGCGCTGCCCAATCCTAGTCAGCTCGATCCGGATGAGGATCCGCTGGACGATGAAACAGCGGCGCCTGAGTTTCACACGGATTTTCTGGGTGAGACGACGGAATAGCCTCAATCCTGCGTATCGGATTGGCGTGGGCTCTGGCACGGACTATATGAGCCCTAGATTTGGTTCTGCACGCGCCGTTATGGGCGCAGAGGCATAGGAGTTTCGACATGGGCGCATTTCAACCCATCCATTGGTTGCTGGTCGCGGTGGTCGCGCTGTTGTTCTTTGGCGGCCGGGGCAAGCTTTCGGGCATCATGGGCGATGCGGCCAAGGGCATTCGCGCGTTCCGTGACGGTCTGAAGGAAGAACCGCAAACCGCCGACAAGACAACCGCTCCATTGCCGGTGGCCGAGCGCGAAAAAGACGACGCGCGCGGTTAAGCCCTTCAAACCTCCCTGCGGCGGTACTTCTGGCGCAGCTCTCATATTTAGGATCAGAGCATGCTCCCCGAAGTCGGTGGGACAGAACTCATTGTCATCGCCATCGTTGCTCTGATTGTGGTGGGTCCCAAGGACCTGCCCTTGATGCTGCGCAAAATCGGCCAGTTCGTCGGAAAGCTGCGAGGCATGGCCTCGGAGTTTCGGGCAAGCTTTGATGAGATGGCGCGACAGTCCGAACTCGACGAGTTGCGCAAAGAAGTTGATGCCATGCGCCGGGGTCAACTGGCTGACCAAGCGACCCAAGAAGCTGCGAGCGGCGATATGAGCCGGATGTTCGACGAGATCGGCACCAGTCTTCAGGAGAGCGGTGTTCAATTCCACCCGCCTATGAGCCATCAATTCGAGGCGGTAGCAGAACCAACGACCATTGA
>JANLPX010000233.1:0-2750 GCA_031367485.1 Alphaproteobacteria bacterium
GCGCGTCAGGTGTTCTTTGCGGTGGTGGCGACCACCTTGGTGCTGATCTCGGTCTTTGCTCCCTTAATGTTCATGCCTGGCTATATCGGTCGGCTATTCGTGGAGCTGGCGACGGCGATTACGGCGGCGGTGGCGTTCTCGGCCCTGCTGGCGCTCAGCCTGTCGCCGATGCTGGCGTCCAAGCTGTTGCGACCGGCCAAGGGTCAGGGGTTTCTGGCGCGATCCGTTGACGCTGGCATGACGCGGCTGCGGCTTTCCTATCACGCGTCTTTGGAAGCCTTACTCGGCCGTAAATCTGTGGGCGTGTTTGCGAGTGGGTCGGTCGTTTTGTTGGCTCTGGCCGCGCTTGGTCTTTTCCAGGTCCTGCCTAAGGAATTGGTCCCGACCGAGGATCGAGGGCGCGTGGACCTCTCGATTCAAGCCCCGGAAGGTGCCGGTTATGACTACACACTGCCGGTTGCCGATAAGGTCGAGGTGAAACTGAAGGCGCTCATCAATGACGGGATCATTGATCGTTACATCATTGGCGTTCCGAGATTTGGCCAAAACCAGTTCAATTCCGGCTATGGCAATATGTCCCTGCCGGACCAAGGCAAGCACAAGATCAAGTCTCAGGACCTAGCTGCCAAACTCAACAAGGAATTCTCATCGATTTCCGCGGCGCGGGTGATCGCGTCGGTGCGCCCCAGTTTGCAGCGTGGCGGACCCGGCGGTGGGGGTGGAGGCAGCGGCCTCGAACTCATTGTCCTGGGCGACGAGTATCCTGAGATCGAGGCGGCGATTCAGCCGTTACTTGCGGCGGCTCTGGCCAATCCGAACATGGCCCGCCCAAGGTTGGACTATGAGCCCACCTCGCCGCGACTGTTGGTCGATCTTGATCGGGACCGGGCCGCTACCCTGGGGGTTTCGGCTCAATCTGTAGGCCGCGCTTTGGAGACCATGTTCGGGTCGCGAAAGGTGACCTCCTACATTAAGGACGGCCAAGAATATGACGTCATCCTACAAACCGACCGGGCCAATCGGATGACCGAGGAAAACCTGAAGACGCTCTATGTCCGGTCGACCAACGGCGTGAGCGTACCACTCTCGTCTGTTGTGAGCACTCGCGTGCGAGGCGATACGCCGGATCGGGCGCGGGTCGACCGTTTGCGGTCAATCTCACTCTCTGTGCAGCTGAACCCCGGCTACACGGTTGGTCAGGCGGTAAGCGACCTCAAAGCCGAGATCACCAAGCAGCCCGGACTTACTGTGAAATGGGGTGGCGCTGCGCGCGACTATCTGGAAGCCGGCGGATCGTTGAACTTAGCTTTCGGCATGGCGCTGATCCTGGTTTTCCTTGTGTTGGCGGCGCAGTTCGAAAGCTGGATCCACCCAGCGGTGATTATGCTGACCGTGCCGGTCGCCGCACTGGGTGGGCTCTTCGGGCTGTTGATCGCCGGATCGACGCTGAACACCTATAGCCAGATCGGCCTAATCATCTTGGTGGGCATTGCCGCCAAGAACGGCATTCTGATCGTAGAGTTTGCCAACCAGTTACGCGACCAAGGCCTGTCGGTGCGTGAGGCGGTGATCGAGAGCGCGACCCTGCGCCTGCGCCCGATCATCATGACCTCTATCTCGGCGGCGGCCGGTGCCATTCCGCTTATCGTTTGGGGTGGGGCAGGGGGTGAGAGCCGCAAGACGATCGGGGTGGTGATCTTCTTCGGCGCGATTTTCTCAACGCTTTTGACGCTGTTTATCGTGCCGATTTTCTACAATCTTCTGGCCCGCTACGCGAAGTCACCCAAGGCGACAGCGCGCAGCATTGAGGCGTTTGAGGCGGGCGAAAAGTCTCGCTTAACCGCCATCGGCAACTAACTACTTCGCCGGACTGGTCTCGGCCTTCAGATAGGCGATCACATCGATACGATCCTTAGGGTTTTTGATCCCGACGAAGGACATCTTGGTCCCGGGCACGAGTGCCTTAGGGTCGGCCAGCCATTTGTCCATAGTCGCGGCGTCCCAGGTGATGGCGGCGGCTTTCATCGGGTCGGAATAGTTGAAGCCGGACTGTGTTCCGGCCTTGCGTCCAAACACGCCCCAGAGATTGGGACCGGTCATGGCCGCGCCGCCCTCGACCAGAGTGTGGCAAGACTTGCAGATTAGAAACACGTTCTTGCCGTTGGCGATGTCGCCGGTGTTGTAGGGCGCGGGAAGCTCGGCAACCAGGACGGCCTTTTGAACATCGGTCAGTTCAACCGGAGCTGAGGCTGGCGGCGTCGCAGCTGTTTGGCTGTCATTGGCTTTGCTGCAGGCAGTTAGGGTTGCGGCGGTTAGAAGCAGGGCGATTGGGGCGAACGTGGGTTTCATCTGTCGATCCGGGTAGGCAATCCTTCTCCCCTTGCGGGAGAAGGTGTCGTGCGAAGGCACGACGGATGAGGGGTCTCTCAGAACTCTGAAAATTACATTTGCGAACGAATTGGACGGAGGAACGAAACCCCTCATCCGACCTTGCTCCGCAAGGCCACCTTCTCCCGCAGGGGGAGAAGGATGACAAGGTGCCAGCCGGGCGAAATCTCACCGCCTGGCGCGTTTTTCCTTCTGGATGACTTGATCTAGGGCTTGCAGGAACCGCGAGCGGTCATTGCGGTCGAAGGGCTTGGGGCCGCCTAGGATATCGCCTGTGGAGCGCAACTGCTCCATGAGGGCGCGCCCGGCGATGGCTGAGCCGATGGAGTTTTCGGTGAACAGCTTGCCATTGGGAGCGATGG
>JANLPX010000256.1:0-5773 GCA_031367485.1 Alphaproteobacteria bacterium
CATCGGTGCGCTCATGATAAGGGCCGCATTTGCCAGGCCAGTTATCACCAGGGTCGTCACGGCAGCGATGCCAATTGTCGAGAAGCCCACCAGCGCTGCTTGGCTTCTGGTAACCTGCCCCATCCGCAAGACCGAAATCAAAGCAGGCAAGGCCCCAAGCCAAGCCCCAGCGGCCAGCAGGTGCAATGCCTGCAGCACTAGCCGAACCGGCAACATCGAGCCAAGCGCGGCGGCAGCGTGCCCGACCCAAGCCAGACTGACTAGCGCCATAGCCGAGACGACCAGCTGGGCCATCGAACGACCCCACGCCAACCCCACCAATGCCATGCATAGCGCGAGATGGGCGATCCAGGGTGGGCCGAAGCTGGTTTGAAGGAAAAAGTCTGACCAGAGCGCCCAGGTCAATTGATCGCCGCCGCCGGCCATATCAATCAACGAGCAGGTGACCCAGGCCAATCCCGAGCTTAAAACTAAGAGCGCGGCAAAGATCCGTATCCGGGTCGAGAAGGCAGACAAGCGAGGCACAGAACCCGCAATCGTCTCCAGGGGCCGGTCCACCGCCAAGTCAAACAATACTGCGCCGAACAACATCATCAAGGCGGTGAAATGCACCAGCCGCGCGGCGACTAGGGCGGCCCAAATCACCGTCACGGCTTAATGACGAAGACGAAGTCACCTTCCCGCCTATGGGTGTCGACCGACACCACGTGCCATCGAACCCTATAGGCACCGGGCTTCAGCGCAGCGCTGAGCGGCACGGCGATCTGCCGTTTGTCCTTAGTGTCGACGAACAGATGACCGGTAGGCACCATTCGCCCGGTCGCATCCTCCAGCATGATGCTGCAGAACATCGGCTCAACGATCTCACTAAACCACAAGCGAACCTCACGCGGAGAGGCGCTGATCACAGCGCCCACCCTGGGGAAGGCGTGTTCCAGCTGAGCATGTGCCTGGGCTTGGCCCGCAAAGGCCAGACCCAGAGCAATCGCTAAAGCTGAGCCAGTCTTGCGCATCCGCATACCTTACCAGATTGGCTTGCCGATGGATGTGGGGAATAGGTCATCAAGGAAGAAGTGAACTTGCATGACGAACCCGGTGCCATGGCCGCTGTCACGATTTATGGGCAAAACGGCCTCTGCCGCGACCTGGAAATGCCGTCCAGACCAGATCAGGCCCGGATTGATGGTGCCCGTCGTCTTTGCCCCTCGGATGTAGGTCGTCGGCGTTTCAAACGCGGCTTCGATAACCGGGGTCAGCCGACCGACAAATTCCGGAAGCCCATAGTCCTTCACATGCGCTTGGAGGTAGGGGATGCTGTACTGCAGGGCCAAGCCATAGCTCAAAGCTTGGGAATTGGCATCCGGGCCATCGTGCGAACGGCTGGGAATAGCGTAACTAACCTGACCGGTCACGGCGAACGGGCGAGCCCAAGCGTAAGCATCGGGAAGATCGCCTGCCCCTTTTCCGAAAAAGAATGACGGACTGATCGTCGAATGATGCTCGGCACCAATCTGATCTGCGCCGGTGCCAGACCACTCCACGCTGAGCGCTGTCGCCATGATCGACTCGTGTTCAGCGCTGGTATGGAACTGATATTTCAGCGTGGTCTCGACATTCTGAAAGCCTCGCACCGTATCTGCCCCAGGCGTCTTGATCCGCGTCCAGGTCTCGCCGACCGACACACCGAGCTTATCGGTCAGGCGTTTGGAATATTCACCTGACACATCAAGCTGGCGGGCACCCGGGCTATCGCCCGTCTTGAATGATGAGACAGTTGGAAAGCTCAACTCATCGGCGACGCCTGGATCGTCAATGGCCAGAGTGGTCGGAAAGAACCGGTTGCCGGCTATGGCGTGGGCAGTGGCGGTGGAAGCTTGGCCAGCGATAACCACGACCAGCACGCTGAATAGGATATGGTTCCGCATTGGATGCCCTCAGATCAATTGCAGTTTCTAACCCTGACTGAACAACGTGAAATAACAGTATCTTCGACGCCTATTTCGATTGAGCCACAAACCACGGGATCATCCGGGTAATCCCCTCCTCCACCTGGGCCGTGGATGAGGCGAAACTGATGCGGATGAACCCCGGGCCTTCGACCGGATCAAAGTCGATACCGGGGGCAATCGAGACGCCGGTGTCGTTGAGCAGCGCTTTGCAGAACGCCATGCTATCGTCGGTCAGATGTTTGACATCGGCATAGATGTAGAACGCCCCGTCCGGCGGGGCGATGGCGCTAAGCCCAAGATCAGGCAAAGCGCCCAGCAATAGCGCGCGATTAGCGCGGTAGACCGCAACATTCGCATCTAGTTCGTCCCGCGCATCCATGGCCGCGAGCGCGACATGCTGGCTGAGCCAAGGCGCAGTCAGGAAAAGATTTCCCACATAGGCCCTGGCCCGCGCCAAGTCAGCCTTGGGTGCCAATAACCAACCAAGACGCCACCCCACCATGCTGAAATACTTCGAAAAACTGTTCACGACTAAGGTATCGGGCTCAAACTCCAGCATGGAATGGGCAGGCTCCACGTAGCTGAGCCCATGATAGATTTCGTCGGAGATAATGCGGATGCCACGCGCTCGACAAACTCGTGCGATCTTGGCCAATTCTTCGGCCTCGATGATCGTCCCCGTCGGATTGGCAGGGCTGGAAATGATCAAACCGGCAGGTGCGGGATCCAGCGCTTCGATATGGGCAGCCGTAATCTGAAACCGGCTCTCCGATCCGCAGGATACCTCCACTGGTACGAGATTTAACGCTTTGATATTGTTTCGATAAGCGACATAGCCCGGCCGCGCAGTCGCCACCCGATCCCCTGGCGCAAAGGTCGACGCCAAAGCTAAGACCAATGCCGGCGAGGCCCCGCAAGTCAGGATGATCTGTTCAGGGCCCACCTTGACCCCATAGCTCTCATCATAGTGTCGGGCGATCCGCTCGCGCAGCGGGGCACTCTCCCAATAGCCGCCAGGTTCGTTATCCAACACCTTGTGTGCGACCTCCAAGGCCGCCCGCGGTGCGCCCGTCGAGGGTTGCCCAAAGGACATAGGGATGATCGAGCGGCCTTCTGCCCGCAGCTTCTGGGCCAAAACACTGATGCCAACTGCCAGGAACGGGTCAATCTGCGGACGCATATTCGCAACGGCCTTTCGAAACTCTGAGGGCGCTTTATAAGCAATACTTTGCACGGTTTGGGGAACGAATAGATGGTGCGCAAGGGGTTCGTGGCTTTAGCGACCTGTCTCGCCCTTTCAGCCTGTGGTCAGAAGGCTGCGGATATGCCGCAGGTCCTGCATCTCTACAATTGGTCAGACTATGTCGACCCGCAATTGCTCGCCGACTTCACCACCGAGACTGGGATTAAGGTCGTCTACGACACCTTTGATTCTAATGAAGTTCTCGAAACCAAGATGCTGCAGGGTCAGACGGGATATGACCTAGTCGTTCCGTCTAATCACAACATTCCGCGCTATATCACCGCGGGAGCTATTGCTCCGCTGGACAAGACCAAACTTAAGAATCTTGGCAACCTGTGGCCCAAGATCATGGCCCATATGGAACCCTTCGATCCGGGGCAGAAGCACACTATCCCCTATATGTGGGGCACCATCGGGATCGGCTATAACCCTGAGGCACTGGCCAAGCGCTTGCCAGGCGTAAAGATCGACAGCTGGGCCATCGCCTTTGACCCTAAGATCCTGGCCAAGCTCAAAGACTGCGGTGTCTATTGGCTCGATGCGTCGGAAGACATGTACGCCGTCTCGCTGAACTACCTGGGCAAGAACCCCAATTCCACAGCCATCGCTGACTATCAAGCCGCGACGGATATGATGATGGCCGCTCGGCCAAACGTGCGGAAGTTCCACTCCTCGGAATACATCAACGCCTTAGCCAACGGTGATATCTGCCTAGCCATCGGCTATTCTGGCGACATCCTTCAGGCCAAAACCCGTGCCGAAGAGGCCGGCGGCAAGGTCAAGGTGGAGTACGCCATACCCAAAGAGGGCAGTCAGGTCTGGTTCGACGTATTCGCCATCCCCGCCGACGCGCCAAATCCGGATGTCGCCTACAAGTTCCTCGATTTCATGTTGCGGCCAGCGGTGATCGCCAAGGCATCGAACTTCACCAAATACGCCAATGCCAACCAAGCCGCGACGCCCCTGGTCGAGGCCAGCGTGCGCAACAATCCCAATGTATATCCGCCGCCCCAGGTTTTTGACCGGCTATTCGTGACCAAAGCCAAGGACCAGGCTCTGGTCCGAGAGGTCAATCGGCAGTGGACCCACGTCCAGACGGGCCAATGACCACCGCTCCGCGCCTCAACATCGGCGCTGTCCGTTCGACCTTTGCCCCCTGGACTGATCCGACAGCCAAGCCCTTGGTTCGGTTCGAGAATGTCACCAAGCGGTTCGGTGATGATGTCGCGGTCAATGGCGTGTCGCTCGATATCTATGAGAAGGAATTCTTTGCACTGCTCGGCCCGTCCGGCTGCGGTAAGACCACGTTGATGCGGATGCTGGCCGGGTTCGAAACGCCTGACTCCGGACGCGTGACTTTGGCGGGAGAAGATCTAGCTGGCCGCGCACCCCACCAGCGCCCGGTCAATATGATGTTCCAATCCTACGCCCTCTTTCCCCATCTCAGCGTCGAACAGAATATCGCCTTTGGTCTGAAGGGTTTGCCGAAAGCCGAGATCGCTGATCGCGTTGTGGAGATGCTGGCGCTTGTGCGGTTGGAGGGCTTGGCTCGCCGCAAACCCGATCAACTCTCCGGCGGCCAGAGGCAGCGTGTCGCCCTGGCCCGCGCCATTGCCCCGCGTCCCAAGATGCTGCTGCTCGACGAGCCGATGGCCGCCCTGGACAAGAAGCTCCGCGAAGAAACCCAGTTCGAACTCATGGCCCTGCAACAGAGCCTCGGCATGACCTTCCTGATCGTCACCCATGATCAAGAAGAAGCCATGATCACCGCCGACCGGATCGCAGTCATGCGGGCGGGCCAGATCGTCCAGATCGGCCGCCCCGCTGACGTCTACGAAGCCCCCAACAGCCGCTATGTGGCAGACTTCATCGGCGACGTGAATATTTTGGAAGCCAAGGTCGTTCAGGCCGATGACAAGACGGTGCGCCTCAGTTCGTCGAGCAACCTCGCTGGGTTTGAGACCTTGGCGGATGCACCGCTCAACCCCGGTGCTACGGTTTGGCTCGCTGTCCGGCCAGAGAAGATCGCTGTCACCCTAGACCCCACCCCCGTTGGCCCCAACCGCCTGACCGGCCGCGTCGCCGATATCGGCTATCTGGGCGACTGGACCATCTATGTGGTGGAGCTCCAGGGTGGTCGAACGGTCCGCGCGGCCCGAGCTAATGCGTCACGTCTCGTGGATCGACCCATCGATTGGGACGACACAGTGTGGCTCAGCTTCACCCCCGACGCTGCCGTGGTCCTGACCTCATGAGCGCGCCGCGCCGCAGAGGTTGGTCGGCCCTCGCGCCGTTTCTCTGGCTGGCCGTGTTCTTCGCCTTCCCCTTTGTCCTTGTGGCCAAGTTGTCGCTCTCGGACGCGGCCCTGGCCATCCCGCCCTATGCACCGAGATTGAACTGGTCTCACGGACTCGCCGGGATAGGTGCCTTCCTCAAGGCGCTCGACTTCGAAACCTATGCCCGGCTGGTCAGCGACCGGCTCTACATCGCCTCCTACTTATCCAGCCTGAAGTTCGCCTGTATCGGCACCGCGATCCTGCTGCTGATCGGCTACCCAATAGCCTATGGCATGTCGCGATGC
>JANLPX010000259.1:0-3530 GCA_031367485.1 Alphaproteobacteria bacterium
CGCGTCATGCCGTGCCGTCCCGCCGCGCGGCTGGTTCAGGCCGCCCTCGATAGGGAACCGGGCGTCGCGCGACATGTCCAGCACCGGGATCATCTTGGCCACCTGATCGCGGGTCAGAAGTTCGGCATCAAGGCCCCTGGCCAGCATGGCATCGCCCCGCTCGGCCAGCTTGGTCATGTCGCTATCGGAATGGCCCAGAAACACCGCACCCCGCTGACTGAACATGACGTTGTAGTTCAGTTCGTCGGTCATCCCCTCCCAGAGTTGGAGTGAAAATTCCATCAGATCCTGCATCTGCGGCAGACGGTAGTTGGATCGCACGATGGCCGTGTTGCGCCCGGTATTGCCGCCGCCGATCCAACCTTTTTCCAGCACCGCGATGCTGCGCACGCCATGACGTTTGGCTAAATTATAGGCCGTGGCCAAGCCGTGCCCGCCCCCACCGATGATCAGGATGTCATAACGGGCCTTAGGCGCCGGGTCGCGCCAAGCCCGTGGCCAAGACTTGTGGCCCGTCATCCCGGCGGCCAAAAGACCCAAGCTGGAATATCGCTTCACTCTTGGTGGCCCCTCCGGTCCAGACCGTCTTGTGGCAATAGGGCGCGAGCCGATCCACAGCTAGTGGCAATAATTGGATTGTCGTCCGACAAAATTCGATTGACCAAACTGCGCATCCGTCTGACCGACAGGTGAGGGCAAGATATATACAGCCGTACCCATCCCACCCATTGAAGACTACCGCCATGGAGGCATCGGCGTGAAGACGTCCTCATTGACCGTTGCGGTTATTGGCCACGTCAATCACGGCAAAAGCGCCCTGGTGCGCGCCCTGACGGGTATAGAGACCGACCGCTTGAAAGAGGAGCAAGAGCGCGGGCTCTCCATCACTCTGGGCTTTGCTTGGCGGGACTATGGTGGCGGGAGCCTCGATCTCATCGACGCGCCGGGGCATGAGGATTTCATCCGCGCTATGGTGGCGGGCACGACCGGCGCACGGGCCGTCCTGCTGGTGGTCTCGGCGGTGGAGGGGTTTGGGCGTCAGACTCTGGAGCACCTGCAGATCGCGGGCCTGTTGGGCATCACGAACGGCGTGGTGGCGGTCACCAAATCCGACCTCGTGTCTTTGCAGGAAGAGTTGGTCATGCGCGGCCAAATCGCCGCAACCCTTGCCAAAACGTTCCTGGCTGATGCGCCGGTGGTATTCTGCTCTGCCCTCGACGGCAGGGGTCTGCCCGCGCTGCACACGGAGTTGGAAGCCTTAGTTGCCAACGCGCTACCTGCTAAGGCTCTTGCTGGAGCCTATCTGCCCATCGACCGCGCTTTCACCTTGGCCGGCACCGGCACCGTCATCACCGGCACCTTGCTCGGCAAAGCCTTGGCACTCCCCAGCGAGGGGGTGTTGGAACCGTCGGGTCGGAGGGTCAGCCTGCGCCAGATTCAGCGACACGGGCAGAACGTTCAGAGCGCAGAGCTGGGGGGCCGGTTGGCGGTCAATCTGCGGGGCATCTCGGCCCAGGAGATCAAGTCCGGCGAGGTGCTTTGCACGCCCGGAGCCTTCGCCGCGACTATGCAGGTCGACGCCTGGGTGAGCGCTGCCACCGACAACACCCGACCCCTCAAACACATGGACGAGCTGCGGGTCATGTGGGGCGCGCGCCAGGATGTCGCCACTGTACGGCTCTATGGCATCAAGCTGATCGCGCCCGGAGGGACAGGCCTGGCCCAGCTGCGGTTTGCAAGTCCGGTGGTGGCCTATGGCGGGCAGCGGGCTGTTCTACGCAGGCTCTCTCCGGCTGGAACCCTGGGCGGCATCGTGGTGCTGGATCCTCAGGCACCGAGAGCAAGAGGTAAGGTCGCGCCTCGCCGAGAATTACTTGAAGCCGTCTTGACCGGCGATGTGGGTCTGATCTCTGCGCGGCTGGCCGAGCGAGACCGCGGGCTGGTCTCCGTGGACGAACTGGCCCGGCTGTGGCGGCGTCTCGTCGCTGAGGTGCGCGACGCTCTGGCGGCCGACTTTGAGGCCTTGGACGAGACCCGCCTGGTCCGGCGAACCGCCCTCACCCAAGCGCGCGACGCCTATCTGCAGCACCTGACTGCCGCCCACGGCCGCGCCCCGACCAGGTCCACCCACCCCGTCAGTGCGATCCGGGCCGCCCTCTCCCAACAGATGTCGCGGGACCTCGTGGCCCATGTGGAACACACGCTTGCCACCGCCGGAGAGATCGCGCTCGCTGCCGACCAAGTGGCCCTAGTGGGCTATGATCCCTACGCCGCCTTGTCGCCACAGGCGCTGCAACGTCTCGGCGATATCGAGGTCGAATTCCAGGCCGCCGGTCTCGTGGCACCCCATGCCGGGCTCCTGTCCGGATGGCCCCTGGAAGACCATGACCTCATCGCCCTCCTGACCGACGCGGGCCGCCTCATCGCCTTGCGCAACCACGCCCTGCGCCAAACCCTCTACCTCCACCCAGCCGCGCTCGACATCGCCCTTGCAGCACTAACATCCACCTTTCCACCGCCGCACGCGTTCACCACTGGCGAGGCTCGTGCAGCACTCGCCACCACCCGCAAATTCATCGTTCCCCTGTTGGAAACCCTCGATGCCGTGGGTCAAACCCGCCGCGACGGCGACCTGCGCCAAGTCGTCGTCTAAAAGCCCTTCGCACTTTCCCCCATCCGCCTCTAAGGTTGGGTCTGGATGGAGGTGACTGGAGTCTGGTGGCTTCCCTGGTCTTCAAAACCAGTGACACGTCCAAAAGGCGTGTGGTGGGTTCGATTCCCATCCACCTCCGCCAAACCCAAAGCCGCGCGAGTAGCCCGCCATGACCACTGCCTTTAATCTCACCGACATGGACGGAGCGACCCGCGCCTATCCCACGGGGCGGCCCAGCCTGATCTGTTTCGTGAAGGAAGACTGTCAGACCTGCAATCTGGCCGCCCCTGTGATCGAGAGCTTTGCGAAGGCCTGGAGCGCGCAGGCCGATGTCTGGATGCTCGGCCAGTCTGCGGACGGCAATCTGATCTTGAAGGACCGGCACGGCCTGACCCTACCCATCCTCGATGAGAGCGGTTGCAAGACCTCATTCGCCTGGGGTTTCGAGATCGTGCCGACAGTATTTTGGCTGGACGCGGACGGCACGCTTAAGACTAAACTTGAAGGCTTTGTGCGTCAGGAGTGGCAGGACCTCGCCGGTCAGATTGCGACGAATCTTGCGGCACTACCCGCGGCCGTCGATTGGTTGACCCTGCCCGAATGGCGGCCAGGTTGTGGCTCTAAGCATCTGGACCCTGAGATTCATGACAAGCTGCTGGCCGCCGCCACCAACAGCCCGATCCGTGCGCGACGCATCGAGATCGCGAGCGCCGACGACATTGCCGAGTTCATGTTCGATCAGGGTTTTAGCGACGGCCTGCCCCTGGTGCCCCCCACTGCCGAGCGGGTGATCCGCATGCTGAGCGGCTCCTCCCGCAGCCCGCAAGACATCATCGCGATCGTGCCACCCAACATGGCTCCTGTAACGGTCGAGAAG
>JANLPX010000429.1:0-2247 GCA_031367485.1 Alphaproteobacteria bacterium
GCCGGCGGCATGCCCTATTCAGCCTCCAAAGCCGGGGTCATCAACCTGGCCACTACGGCAGCTAATGAGTTCTACGGCACCGGCGTGCGGGTCAATTGCATCTGTCCCGGCTTGATCGAGACCGGCATGACCCAGCCGATCTTCGACGGTGCCCGGGCGCGCGGTAACGAAGACAAAATCGGCCAGCTGAACCCGCTGGCCCGCGGCGGCATCCCCATCGAAATCGCCAACGCCGCCCTATTCCTGGCCAGCGACGAAAGCTCTTACGTCAACGGCCAAGCCATCGTCGTCGACGGTGGCCTGTCGAGCTCCCACCCCGTGGTGCGCCGTAAAAGATGACGCATCTTCCCCCATTCATGGGGGAAGTGGGCCGACAGCGTCTTGGCTGGAGGGTCGATGGGGGTGCGTAACTGCAACGCGCTGCCCGTCAGATTCGCACCCCCATCGTCACGCGCCGCCTGCGGCGTCTTCTGACACTTCCCCCACTGCGTGGCGGGAAGCTAAGACATTCCGAAAGAAACCAACATCATGGACCGCCATCAATGATCTATCTCCTGAGACACGGCCAGACCAACTACAACCACGAAGGGCGGATGCAGGGTCAGCTAGAATCGGTGCTAACCCCGTTGGGTCAGGCTCAGGTGCAAGCCATGGCCGATGTCCTCCTCACTCAGTTGGATAATCCAAACGACTGGCGCATCCTGGCCAGTCCACTTGCGCGCACGCGCCACAGCGCAGCAATCGTCGCCGCGACGCTTGGCTTGTCAGTCGAGATCGAACCGGCCCTGGTCGAGGTGGGCGTCGGCGCATGGGAGGGCCAGCTCTATGCCGACCTACGCATCAGCCACGCCGACGCTTTCGCCCGACCCGACTGGTACTTCCAGGCCCCGGGCGGAGAGCGCTTCGACGACCTTACCGGGCGGATTGATCCGTGGTTCGCGAGCTTAACGCCCGAGCCAGAGCGTCGGCTGATCGTCGTCTGCCACGGCGTTTCCGGATCCTTCGTTCGCCGAGCCTATCTGGGCCTGACGCAGGAAGAAACGGTGGCGCAAGACATGCCTCAAGACGCGATCTACCGGCTCAGCAATGGCACCATCACTAGGATCGCGTGCGAAGCGGTGGTCTAGTCTGGCTCTAGGCCTCAAACCTTTTCCAGCACCGACTCCAGACGCTTGTCCAAGCTAAGCTCCAGAGATTTGTGGACAAAGGCGGCGCAGCAGCTGCCTACCGTTCCCAATCCCACCGAAATCCCGGCCACATGGCCCAGCCCACCGAGCAGGGCCTGCGAGGTGGTGATCACAAACCCCGTCGCATAGGCCAGTCCACTGCCCAGCATAACCGCGCCCATGGCGAAGATCGGCAGCCGCCAATACCCAAAGTCTATGATGTCGCGTTTGGCCAACCAGGTCAGGACCAGAAACATCAACGTGCCCCCCAGCGCGAGCTGCCCCAACACCACAATCCGGGTAATGATCTCGCCCCCCGTCACCAGGTGCCACACCAAGTCCACAAAGGCCACCACCGGCGCGGTTGGCATGATCTGCTTGAAGCCCTCGCTTTGGTCGGTTGCCGCCCAATAACCCAAATGCACCCCGGTATCGCGCTCAGCATCCGAGCGATATCGGCTGGGATCGTCTGAACCCAGGCTACCCATAGGGATGGGGTGTCCAACCCGACGCTCCTCGGCCTTGTGCCACATCGCCGCCTGCGATTTGGGAGAGAAGGTTACGCCGTCCATAAACAATATGAAGACGGTCGATGGCTTCACCGCCGCGATGGCCTGCAGGGCCTGTCCCTGAAACTGCGCAAACTGAGCCCGCGCCGCGACCGTATTTTTGGCGGTGGCTTCGGTGACTTTCTCGACAGCGATCCCCAGGACCAAGGTCGCCACCACCGTCAGGCAAAACCTCACAATGCCGCGCCATCTTGGGTGGAGCCTTAGAAGGCCCTCATGATGCTGTTCGGATGGGGGCGTTTGCGGATCTTCGGTCATGAGACGTCCTGCGCACGGAGCTACAATTTCATGGCTTAGCTCAGACTAGACCTCCGACCAGCCATGGCAAGGGCGCTTCCCTCTAGGGGACTGGAAAGCTACAAGGCCACCTTATCAACGCGTTGCGAGTCCCATGGCCGGCCATTCCAAGTACAAGAACATCATGCACCGCAAGGGGCGCGCCGATGCCGTGCGCTCTAAGCTGTTCTCCAAGCTCAGCCGCGAAATCACCGTGGCCGCCAAATCGGGCATGC
>JANLPX010000430.1:0-3479 GCA_031367485.1 Alphaproteobacteria bacterium
AAGAAGCCCCTGGAGGTCCCGGCAGCCTGGCGCTCCGAAACCCCCAAGAAGATCGTCAGCGACGACGATAAGGCCTTGGTCAAGGCCGCCTGCGCAGACGTGACCAAGCTGGCCACGAAGTAACGCAAGACGCGACAGCCCTAGTTCTGAATAGGGACTAGGGCCTGATGACCCTCTGAAGTGGGAAGGCAAGATGTCAGCGCTACAGCGTCTTGCCTTCGCCGTGACAGCTGCCGTGGCGCTAGGGCTTGTCATCCTGATGTTTCCCCAACCGCTATTCGCGTACCAAATGACCTATGGGCGATATTACTTGTGGTCGGATCGTCCGATTGATGAAACCGCTGCGCGCAGGGTTTTGGATGACGCCCAGGCGCGGATTGCGCGGTCAGAGTTCTACACGCCTGACCAGAAATTTCGGGTCTTCGTCTGCAACGATAATTGGCGACTGGTGCTCTATTCCCAGCGCTTGAGTGGGGCGATGGGTGGGATGGCGGATGGTTGGCTGACGCGGAATATTTATCTGCGCGAGGCCGACTTTGCGACCAATCGGCTAATCCCACCGAGCCGAAAAGCTGACATGAGTGGACGGTCACTATCCTATTACGTCGCCCATGAGGCGACCCATGTGATGGAAAGCCGAGCCCTGGGCCGCATGGCGGCGGTTCAGTATCCGGTCTGGATGATGGAGGGCTATGCCGACTATGTGGGGAAAGGCGGAGCTTTCAATATTGTCGAAAATCTCGCGGCATTGAAGTCAGGAAACCCCGAGATGGATCCTCTGCACAGCGGTCTCTACCGACGATACCACTTAGCCGTGGCCTATGAGCTGGATCACAAAGGCCTGAGGGCACGGGATATGTTCGCCGCCAAGACGCCTGAACCAGCCGTATTGGCAGCCCTTCGATCCGACCCGACATTTGGCAACTAATCTCCCCTATCCAGCGGCACACATGGCGAATTCTTTATCGGTAAGACGGCTGTCTCCCGACGAGGCTCACTCAGCTGCGGAGGTATTGGGTACCGTCCTCATGGACTGCGTCGCGGGTGGGGCCTCAGTCAGCTTTATGGCAGACTTGACCCACGCCGAGGCAGTTGCCTTTTGGCGGCGCGAGATCGCGACGCAGGATGGCCGGGCGATCCTGGTTGCAGAGGATGACGCTGGCATCTGTGGCGTAGTTCAGGTGATCCCGGCTTGGCCGCCCAACCAACCGCACCGCGCCGACATCGCCAAGATGTTGGTGCAGCGCAGGGTGCGGAGAAGGGGTGTGGGCGAGGCTCTGTTGGCCGCCGCTGAGGCTGCGGCCCAGGAGATGGGTCGCACAGTTTTGGTTCTAGACACCGTGACCGGCGGAGATGCTGAGCGGCTCTATGCGCGCGCGGGCTGGACCGTCGTGGGATCGATCCCCGACTATGCCCTCATGCCGGACGGCGCGCTCTGCGCGACTACGGTGTTTTATAAGGCATTGGTGCCGACCTAACTCCGCTGCCAAGCTCTGGACCTCCAACCATTTTTTGCGTAGACGATCTGTGTTCTCCGAACCGGGTCGGATCGCGTTTTGGTGATCCCCGGTTGTCCGGCGCTGTTTTGGCGACGCAGAGACTTTGGCCTTCTTCGGGAGGTTTGGCGGGTGGCCCCGCCGCTTTTTCCGCGCACGACGCGCAGCAGATTCGTGACCGGTGGTGGCCTGTGCCCACCTCTTGCGGCGCGCGTCGCAACCCGGAGGACGACCCTATGAGCACCTTAGCGGCTCTTTTTATAGTGATACTGGCGTTCTTTACTGCCACCCTCTCAGGCATTTTCGGCATGGCGGGCGGGCTGGTCCTAATGGGCGGGCTGGCCTTGGTGCTGCCGGTCTCGGCGGCCTTTGTGACACACGGCCTGCTGCAGCTGGTGGCCAATGGTTGGCGCGCAATCTTGCACCGCCAGCACGTGAACTGGCGGATTGTCGGGCTCTATGCGGTGGGGTCGCTGGTAGCAGGCGTAGCGATGTCGCTCATCGCGCTGACCCCATCTAAGCCTGCGCTGTTCCTGTTCATGGGACTGCTGCCGACCATCCTTTGGTTGCCGAAATCGTGGATCGCGTTGGATGCTGCCAAGCCGCCGCAGGCGCTATTGTCGGGCCTGATGGTCACCGGGGTAAACCTAACAGCGGGCGTGGCTGGGCCCTTGCTCGACATCTTCTTCGTGCGCACCGAGCTGACGCGACACGTGATCGTCGCCACTAAAGCTGCGACCCAGGTGTTCGCGCACCTGGCCAAGATCGTGGTCTATGGCTCGCCGCTGATCGCCGCCCACGGCAAGGGCTTGCCACCCTGGTGGCTCTTTGCGATCGCGGTGCCACTGTCGATGGTCGGCACCGCCGTGGGCGGGGTGATCTTGAACCGGCTGAGCGATGTGGACTTCAAACGTTGGACGCGGTGGATCGTCACAGCGGTGGGGGTGAGTTATCTGATCCAGGCGACGCGGTTGTTTGCGGGAGGTGCGTGATGAAGCTGGAAGCCAGAGTTCTTGAGAACCGGTTCGTGCGGCTAGAGCCCTTGGGCGAATACCACCGTGACGGCTTGCGCGACGCCTGCAACGCCGACGAACCCTTCTTTGCCGAACAATACCCGTTCTCCATGGCCGGTGAGCATTTCGACCCGCGTTGGGAGCAGATGATCAAGGAGCGTGAAGCCGGGAGTTGGATGCACTATGGCGTGGTCAAGGACGGCATCTGCGTCGGCCTGACCTGTTTCATCACCCCCGACAGCGCCAATGCCACGGTCGAGGTGGGGGGCACCTATTATCGGCCAGAGGTGCGCGGTGGAGCGGTCAATCCAGCAGCAAAGCGATTGATGATGGGTGAGGCCTTTGACAGCGGTGCCCGGCGGGTCGCGTACCATGTGGACGGTATCAACAAACGATCGCAGGCCGCGGTGCTGAAGCTAGGGGCTGTACAGGAAGGTATTCGTCGCCAGGATCGCGTCACCTGGACCGGGCGCATCCGCGACACGGTGATCTTTTCCGTTCTCGCGGATGAATGGCCGAGCGTCCGGGATCGACTGGATGCGCGTCTAGCGGCGTTCGACTAGGCGCACTTCAGCCTAATAGAGCGGTCAGAACGAAGTCGGCGCGGTCGCGCACGGACACTTTGGTAAGCATGATCACTTCATAGCCGAGCGCCGGATACTCTCGCTCAAGCCGCTCGAACTCCGGAAGGGTCTCTTCGAACCCGTGCTGCCGTTCCGCATCGGTGACATAGATGTCTCGCCAAGGCGGCACCAGGAAGACCTTGCTATGGTAACGGTGTTGGGTGCGAAGGTGAGCAAGCGCGGGCTCCCCCGTGATGGCCTGCAGCGCCGAGCTGGCATCGATCAGCCCTCGATCAAAGAAGACCCAACCTGGCCAATCCATAGCTGTCTTCCGGTCGGATAGAGCCATCTCAACGGCACGTCGCGCAAAGGCCGCCCCATCGACCCAGGGCAGCGCGTGCCCTTCC
>JANLPX010000274.1:0-2533 GCA_031367485.1 Alphaproteobacteria bacterium
GGTTCGCAAACCAGATGCGGCGTTGCCCGACACCTTCGGCGTGACGCAGGGCCAAGCCTTAACGAATGCCTCGCTCGAAACCTGGTGGACGCAGTTCCAAGATCCGGAGCTTGATCGTCTCGTGCAAGAGGCTCTAACGGCAAGCCCGGATGCACGATCGGCCGCGTCTCGACTCAGAGAAGCCCGGATCACAGCCTCCAGCGCCCTGATCGCGTTCCTGCCACAAGGTAACGCCGTGGGCTCGACCAAAGAAACTGATACGACCCAAATCTCGGGCACACGGATCACCGTTCCGGGGTTTTCCAACAACGGCACCAGCAATACGACGAGCGCGAACCTCAACGTCAGCTGGGAGGTTGATCTATTTGGCCGGATTTTCGCTGTGGCCAAGGCGGCACGCGGCGACACCGCTGCTGCGCGCTTTAACGCCGAGGCGGTAAGGTGGAGCTTGGCGGCCAATGTGGCCGATGTTTATTTCCAGGCCAAGGGGTTTGCGATCCAACTGGCCGACGCCCGCGAAACCGTCCGCATTCAGGGTGAGTTGCAACGTATCGTCGATGCCAAGCTGCTGCGTGGTCTTGCATCGCAGGCAGACTCTGACCGGGTCGCCGGTGACTATTCCCAGGTTCGGAGCCAAGTTGAGGGGCTGGAGGCGGATCTCGCAGCGACGCAGCGAACCTTACTGGTGCTTGTAGGCCAAGGTACCAAACCGATTGCGTCCAACACAGGACCGGTGATCGTCGGACTGATCCCGCCCGTACCGGAGGCGATCCCAGGAGAACTTTTGGCCCGTCGACCCGATGTTCGCGAGGCGCATGCGCGCATCGCCTCTCAGACTGGGCGTCTGACCTATAATCAACTGGCCTTCTTCCCGACCTTTACCCTAACGCCAGGCGTGGGACTGTCTCGCTCTAAGCAACCCGGCTTTTCCTCGGCGACTCGCTTTTGGTCGATCGGCGGGGCCGTCAGCCAACCAATCCTATCCATCCCGCGGATGTTGGTGGATATGAAAGTCCAGTCGGCCCGGGCTGAACAGGCGGTTATCGCCTATGAAAAAGCTGTTCAGACTGCTTATGGCGAAGCTGACAATGCTTTGGTGCGCTTAGCTGCCGACCATCGCCGAGTTGATCTTTTGACCGACGGCGAGGAGCGAGCCAAACGCGCCTCAGAGGCCGCCCGTAAGCGCTACGCTCTTGGTCTGGACGACTTACAGACAGCCTTGGGGGCTGAACAATCCTGGCGGTCTGTCCGATCTCAACTTACCGGCGCGCAGGTTCAAGCCCTGCGCCGCGCAGTACAAACGTATAAGGCGTTGGGCGGCGGATGGGCTGCCTCCACCCTGCCAACCGACAAAGAGGCACGTTAGACGTGACGACATCTGCTCTTAGACTAACACTTAGCTTGGCTGTCTTGGTGATCGCCACCGCCCCACTGGCGGCCTGCGGCAAGAAGCCTGTCGTCAAAGAGACCGAGACCCAGCGGGCGCGGGCTGTCCGGGTCGTCAAGCTTGAACCCCACGCCATTCAAGGCTCGGTGAGTGCCGACGGGGCACTGGTTCCCCGCGAGGAAATTGCGGTCCTGCCCGAGGTATCCGGGTTCAGGGTTGCGCGGGTTCTGGTTGACGAAGGCCAGTACGTTCGGGCAGGCCAACCCCTGGTCGAAATTGACCGGGCTCTGATCAATTCCCAGCTCGAACAGCAACGCGCGATCGCGGCCCAAGCCGCTATCCAAGCTGAGCAGGCTGAAGCCCAAGCCGCTCGGGTTAAAGACCTGGATGGCCAGGGCGTACTATCCCAGGAACAGCTGGATCAACGCCGCTTTCAGGCCCGCGCAGCGCGCGCCACAGCCAATGCCCAGGCCGCCGCCGCGCGCGATGTGGAAACGAGAGCTAAGAAGCTGACAGTCACCGCGCCAGTCGCCGGGCTCGTACTGGAACGTAATGTCCGACCAGGAGACTTGACCGCCGTAGGCACGGCCCCCTGGTTCCGTTTGGCGCGCGACGGCGAGATTGAATTAAAGGCCGACCTGTCGGAGCAAGACTTGGGTCAAATTCGCACCGGACAAAGGGCCACCGTTACCCTGACCAATGGTGCCAGTGCGGAGGGTTATGTGCGGATCGTTTCGCCGCAACTCTCCAGCCAAACCAAGCTCGGATCAGCCCGTATCCACCTGCCCGTTCGGACCGATATTCGCGCTGGGGGCTATGGCCGCGCCCAGTTTTCAGACGCCTCCGGCCAAAGCCTAACCGTGCCGGAGACGGCGATCCGTTTCGATGCTGACGGTGCTAGCGTCATGACTGTGGGCAGCGACAACCGGGTCAAGCGCGTGATGGTCACCACAGGCGCGCGCGGTTCGGGCCTGGTGGCCTTGCTGAAAGGGCCGGCGGCAGGAACCCTGATCGTTCAGAACGCTGCGGCATTCCTGCTGGACGGCGACCTCGTGAAGCCTGTGGTGGGCACCGCCAAATGAGCCACACCCCGTCAGATCCCGGCGGTTCATTCCAGATTTCCAGCTGGGCGATCCGCAACCCGGT
>JANLPX010000334.1:0-6546 GCA_031367485.1 Alphaproteobacteria bacterium
GATGAGGCGAAGCTCGCCGATATCGACCACCAAACGGGTGTTCTGCAAAACCAGATGTGGGTAACCACGACACAAGCCGTTCGCAGCTTGCCAAACACCGCCTTCTCCGCCGCGCTGATGGTGTCGATGAACCATATGTTCGATCAGGCCCCGGCCCGAAAGGCCGCCTTGGCCGCTCATATTCCCGCTGCGGTCCTCGTTGGCCTAACAATTCTGCTCGTGACAAACGCTTTGATGCTGGGTGCAGTTCTGGGCGAGAACCGCCGCCGCCATACCTTTCTGGCGCTACTGCTACTGGCACTGCTGTCCTTTACCATGACCCTGGTCGTGGATATCGATCGTCCCAGGCAATACCATGTGCGGATCAACCAAGGGCCACTTCTCGATCTGCGCGCGGCGATGCTGTCGGAGCCAGGTGGTCTGTGACGGCCACGGCCTTTAGCCGCTCTGCCCACGCCCCCGCGCCTGTATCCCCGCTCGGCGCGCCTCCACGGCCTCAGGCGTCACGTGCCGATTGTGGGCGCTCGACCTAGAGTGCTCCAACTCCAGCCCATCGCGCATCGACAACTCATAGCCGTCATCGATCATCGCCTTATAGCCGACCAGCATATCCACATCGATCTGCGCCATATCCGCCGCCAGCTTCATTGCGGCAGGCATCAGATCACTCGGTTCCACCACCCGGTTGGCCAAGCCCCACTCCCAGGCCGTGGTCGCATCCAGGAAGTTCCCGGTCAGCGACAGTTCCTTGGCTCGGTAGGGGCCGATCACGCGGCTCAGCTTTTGCGAGAGCCCCCAGCCTGGCGTGATCCCAACTCTGCCGTGGGTGTCGGCGAAGCGGGCATTGGTGGAGCAAATCAACACGTCGCAGGCCAGAGCCAGCTCAAAACCACCGGTGATCGCCACGCCATTGATCGCCCCGATCACCGGCTTCTTGCAGGCGATCACCGCCCAAGCCGGGTTCTCTGAGGGCTCGGTGGCGTTGGCGGCGCGCAGGCCGTCGGGGTCGCCGCCCAACTCCTTGAGGTCCAGCCCGGCCGTGAAAGCGCGTTCGCCCGCGCCGGTCAGCACGATGACTTTCACCTCGGGATCGCGATCAACCAGGGTCAAGGCCTCATGTAGGGCCGCCCGCAGGGCCCGCGACAACGCGTTCATCGCCTCAGGCCGATTGAGCGTGACCACGGCAATCCCGTTTTCGATTTCCACCAACAGCATGACAACTCTCCCTGACTAGCTTTCGAAAAGCCGCCCCACGGGTTTGAAGTCAAGATACCCAAGATTGCCCCAAACCCCGAAGCTGGCTATGCCTCGCCGCGCATTTTGCAATCCTGGACCTGACCCTATGACTGAGATCGTTGACATCATCGCCCGCGAAATCCTCGACAGCCGGGGCAATCCCACCGTTGAAGTCGATGTGTTCCTTGATGACGGGGCGATGGGCCGTGCTGCTGTGCCCTCCGGAGCCTCTACGGGCGCGCACGAAGCCAATGAGAGGCGCGACGGCGACAAGGCGCGCTACGGCGGCAAGGGCGTCCTACAGGCCGTCGATGCCGTCAACGGCGAAATCTACGACGCGCTCTCCGGCTTCGACGCAGAAGACCAGCGTCGGTTGGACAAGGCTCTCATGGACCTTGACGGCACGCCCAACAAATCCCGACTGGGTGCAAACGCGATCCTGGGAGTCAGCTTGGCCACCGCCAAGGCCGCCGCCATCTCTGCTAACTTGCCGCTCTACAAGTATGTCGGCGGGGTCAATGCCCGGGTCCTGCCGGTGCCGATGATGAACATCATCAATGGCGGGGCCCATGCCGACAATCCCATCGACATCCAGGAATTTATGATCCTGCCCACTGGGGCAGACAGCTTCCGCGAGGCACTACGCATGGGAGCTGAAATCTTCCACGCGCTCAAGAACGCCCTGCACGACGCCGGACACAATACCAATGTCGGCGATGAGGGCGGCTTTGCCCCAAATATCGGTTCAGCCGAAGAGGCGCTTAGCTTCATCCTTAAGGCTGGTGAGGCCGCGGGCTATAAGGCGGGTTCAGATTTCAACCTCGGGCTGGACGCTGCCTCGACCGAGTTCTTCAAGGTCGGCAAATATGTCCTGGGTGGGGAGGGCAAGACCCTCGATCCAGGCGGCATGGTCGACTACCTCGCGGGCCTCGTCGCCAAATTCCCCATCGTCTCCATCGAAGACGGCATGGCCGAGGATGATCTCGAAGGCTGGAAGCTGCTGACCGACCGTCTGGGTGGCAAAATCCAGTTGGTCGGCGACGATCTTTTCGTCACCAATCCGGCCCGGCTATCGGCCCTCGGTGTCGAGCAGGGGCTCGCCAATTCCATCTTGGTTAAGGTTAACCAGATCGGGACCCTGTCTGAGACCCTGGACGCCGTCGATATGGCCCACCGCGCCGCCTACACTGCCGTCATGAGCCACCGCTCGGGCGAGACCGAGGACGCCACGATCGCCGATTTGGCTGTGGCGACCAATTGCGGCCAGATCAAAACCGGCTCCTTGTCGCGCTCGGACCGCACCGCCAAATACAACCAACTTCTGCGCATCGAAGAGGAGCTAGGTGACCAAGCCATATATCTGGGCCGAAAGGCGCTGAAACACGGCTAAGTCCGCCAATTGGAAACTCAAAATTAAGCATGAGGGTCGAAGGCTAGCGGTGTCGGAAACCCGTGTGATTCAAACCTCGTGCTTGCCAGCCTTCGCTCTTTCTTGCCGACAGCGGCCCTAGGACTGCTGATCGCCTATTTCGGGTTTCACGCCTTCACCGGTGAGCGCGGAATTCTGACAACGGGCGAACGCGATGCGACTCTTGCAGCCAAAACTAGAGAGCTTGAAACCGTAAAAGCAACGCGGGAAGACCTCGAAGTCCGCGCCAAGCTGCTCCGCGACCAGTCACTCTCCGCTGACCTGCTGGAAGAACGAGCCCGAACCCTGCTAGGTTTCGCCGATCCTCGTGACTATGTGATCCGCCTGACGCCTTAGGCCGGTTCATTTCCAAAGCGGATCAGCCTAGAGCTAGATAGACCTTGCTTGCTCGGAGATCCTCATGGCGCGTGCGCCGGCTAAGACCAAGACCGCTAAACCCTCAGTCGAGGCGACCCGCGATCAACTGCTGGGCTACTACCGTTCCATGCTGCTCATCCGACGGTTTGAAGAGCGGGCGGGGCAGCTCTACGGCATGGGTTTGATCGGGGGCTTCTGCCATCTCTATATCGGTCAGGAAGCGATAGCCGTCGGCGTGCAGTCCATCCAAAAGCCAGGTGATCAGGTTATCACCGGCTACCGCGAACACGGTCACATGCTCGCCTGTGGCATGGATCCCAAGGAAGTCATGGCTGAACTAACCGGCCGTGCTTCCGGCTCGTCCAAGGGCAAGGGCGGTTCAATGCATATGTTTTCTATTGAGGCTGGATTCTACGGCGGGCACGGCATTGTCGGTGCACAGGTCAGCCTTGGAACGGGTTTGGCGCTGGCCAATAAGTACCGCGGCGACGGCAAGGTGGCCTTCGCCTATTTCGGCGACGGGGCCTCCAACCAAGGCCAAGTCTATGAGAGCTTCAATATGGCGCAGCTTTGGAGCCTGCCGGTTGTCTACGTGATCGAGAACAACCAGTACGCCATGGGCACCTCAATCGAGCGATCGTCCTCTGAGACTCACCTATACAAACGCGGTGCCTCGTTCTTGATCCCCGGTGAAGAAGTTGACGGTATGGACATCCTGGCCGTGCGCGAAGCCGCCAGCCGGGCCGCCGAGCACGCCCGCTCGGGAAACGGTCCCTACATTCTCGAAATGAAGACCTACCGCTACCGTGGCCACTCTATGAGCGACCCGGCAAAATATCGCACCCGGGAGGAGGTAGATGAGGTTCGCAAGACCCGCGACCCGATCGATCACCTGCAAGAGCTGTTGGACAAGAACGGTTGGGCCGACGAGGCTGAACTTAAGGCCATCGACGCTGACGTCAAACGCATGGTCGCCGACGCCGCTGAATTCGCCAGAACCTCGCCTGAGCCGGAAGTGACAGAGCTTTATACCGACGTCTATCTGGAGGCCGCCCAGTGACCGACGTCCTGATGCCCGCTTTGTCTCCGACCATGGAGGAGGGCACGCTCACCAAATGGCACGTCAAGGTTGGTGATGCCGTGCGGTCTGGCGACGTCATCGCCGAAATCGAAACCGACAAGGCGACCATGGAGGTCGAAGCCGTTGATGAGGGGGTCGTTGAGGCTCTGCTTGTCGAAGAAGGCGCTGAAGAGGTCAAGGTCAATACACCGATCGCGCGGCTGAGCGGTGGAGGCGCGGCGAGCGCAGACATCCCAACACAGGTTGCTATCCCGCAAGAACCCTTCACAAAACCATCTCCATCACCACCCGTTGCAGCCCCGACGACAAGCACTGTCGAACCTGATTTCCCACCCGGCACCACCCTCATCAAGACCACTGTCCGCGACGCTCTACGTGATGCCATGGCCGAGGAGATGCGCCGCGATGACTCCGTCTTCCTGATGGGCGAGGAGGTGGCGCAGTACCAAGGAGCCTACAAGGTCAGCCGCGACCTATTGGCCGAGTTCGGCGACCGTAGGATCATCGACACACCGATAACCGAGCACGGTTTTGCAGGTCTGGGCGTCGGCGCGGCCATGGCTGGACTAAAGCCGATTATCGAATTCATGACTTTTAACTTCGCCATGCAAGCCATTGATCATATTATAAACTCGGCGGCCAAAACGCTCTATATGTCCGGCGGCCAAATCAAATGCTCAGTGGTCTTCCGTGGCCCCAACGGTGCGGCCTCTCGGGTCGGGGCCCAGCACAGTCAGGACTATTCGGCCTGGTATGCACAGGTCCCGGGTCTCAAGGTCGTGGCTCCCTACGACGCCGCCGACGCCAAGGGCTTGCTGAAAGCCGCCATCCGCGATCCCAATCCCGTCGTCTTCCTCGAGCACGAGATGATGTACGGCCAGGAATTCGAGGTGCCGGAGGGCGACGACTGGATCGTGCCCATCGGCAAGGCCAAGGTTCGCCGCGAGGGTTCCGGCGTCACCTTAGTGACGCATTCCCGAATGGTCGGCTTTGCCCTGCAAGCCGCTGAAACCCTTGCCGCAGAAGGGATTGAGGCCGAGGTCATCGACCTGCGTACCCTACGACCTCTCGACCACGAGACCGTAGTCGCCAGCGTAATGAAAACCAACCGTCTAGTGACCATCGAGGAAGGCTGGGGCCCCATGGGCGTCGGTGCCGAAGTCATCGCCCGTGTCTTAGAGCATGCCTTTGACTACCTCGACGCTCCCCCAGTTCGCGTCCACGGCGAAGACGTGCCCATGCCCTACGCGGCCAACCTGGAAGCCCTGACCCTACCCACCGTCGAGAAGATCGTTAAGGCGGCCAAATCGGTTTGCTACCGATGAGCCAGGGTAGTCAGAAATGGCATCCCGGCGGGTGCCACTGCGGCGCGGTGAGGTTCGAAGCCGCCTTGACCCCGCCCGTCGAGGCGCAAACCTGCAATTGCTCCCTCTGTGCCAAGGTGGGGTTCATCCACATCATCGTGCCGCAGAGCCGGTTCCGGATCACCCAAGGTACTGAAAACCTTATCCTCTACACCTTCCACACCGGCCTGGCCCAACACCTTTTCTGCAAGACCTGCGGTGTGAAAGCCTTCTACCGTCCCCGGTCGAACCCCGAGGGTTGGAGCGTCAATGCCCGCTGCCTGGACGTAGCCATTGCGATGAACCTCTCAGCCTTTGATGGTCAAAACTGGGAAGCCCACGCTGCCGACCTCGCCCACCTCTCCGACGAACCGAGCGTTGCCCATGTCGATTGAGATCCTGATGCCGGCCCTTTCGCCCACCATGGAGGAGGGCACGCTGGCCAAATGGCACGTCAAGGTCGGCGACACCGTCAAATCTGGCGATGTCATAGCCGAGATCGAAACCGACAAGGCCACCATGGAGGTTGAAGCCGTCGACGAGGGCGTGGTCGAGGCCATCCTGGTCGCCGAAGGCACCGAAGAGGTCAAGGTCAACGCACCTATCGCTCGGCTGAGCGGTGAGGGGGACAGTGCCTCGCAACCCCCTCAGTCGGCTGCGCCGCCAGTTCCCCCAGCGGGGGAGCATTTGGCTCCAAAGCAGCCCACAGATTCACCCCCCAGATCCTCCCTCGCTGGGGGAGGGGCACCACGAAGTGGTGGAGGGGGTACAAGCCCACAGTCTTCCGGGAGCGCCCGCGTCTTTGCGTCCCCACTCGCCCGCAGGATCGCGGCGGACAAGGGCATCGACCTCAGCGCCATCACCGGCTCCGGCCCCCATGGCCGCATCATTAAGGCCGACGTGGAGGCGACTAAACCCGGCCAAGCCAAGGCCCCGCAACAACCGATCTCGGCCCCCTTCCGCCAAGCTCAATCCCTGGCTCAGATGGGCATCCCCGACGGCAGCTACGACCTGATCCCCCTGGACGGCATGCGTAAAACCGTCGCGCGCCGGATGACCGATAGCTTCCGCGATGTCCCGCACTTCCCTCTGACCATCGA
>JANLPX010000349.1:0-5036 GCA_031367485.1 Alphaproteobacteria bacterium
CAAACAGGAGGAAACACGGCCCCACGATGTGGAGATAAAGCGCTGCGGCCGTGCGGACGCCCGGGTCCTTGGTGAAGATGGTCACCCAGAGGTCGGGGAAGAGGCTGAGCAGCAGGCCCACCGAGCCGAGACCTGCTGCACCCATGGCCCCGGCTGTCCAAGCCACTCGCCGGGCGCGGGTGACGTCTCCGGCCCCGATGGCTAGGCCTACCATGGGCAGGGCAGCGACACCGACCGAGAAGGCTATGGGCACCATCAGGAACTCTAACCGCGAGCCGATGCCGTAGCCGGCCAGGGTCTCGACGCCGAACCGGGCGGCAATAGCGGTGATGATGAGTACGGTGCCGACCGTCTGGATCGGCGAGAACATCGCCGGGGCGCCAACCCGCAAGATATCAGCGAAGGCCGAGCGCTGCAGCGGACCAATCAGGGTTAGCCGCACCTTGGCGTCTGGGCGACGAAGCATTAGGTAAAGGAAAGCAGCGCTGAGGATCGAGGTGGTGACTTGGCCGAGACCGACGCCGAGGATGCCCAGGCGCGGGGCAGGACCCCAGCCGAAACAGAGGCTGCCGCCGACGACCACTTGCAACATGGCACCCATGAAGATGATCGTCGAAGGCGCGACCATATTGCCCTGGGCGCGAAGGATTGAGGCCATGATGTTGGTCAGCCAGATGGCGGCCGCTGCGGCAAAGACCACGCTGGCATAGAGAGTGGCCAGCCGAAGGGTTTCGCCACGTCCACCCAAGACGTGGAAGATGGGGTTGCCAAAGACGCTGAGCAGGACGGTGAAGAAACCGCCTAAGATGAGGCCGATAATCACCGCATGGCGGGCCAAGACGCTGGCTCTGGCTGTGTCACCGGCTCCAACGGCGCGACTGATGGCCGAGGCAACGCCGCCGCCGATGGCCCCCGCGCTCATCATGCCCATCAGCATCACCAGGGGCAGGACCAGGGCCACGGCGGCCAGGGACTGGGCACCCAAGCGGCCGATATAGGCGGTCTCAGCAATAGAGACTGCGGTGGTTGCCATCATGCCGAGCAGGTTGGGCCCGGCTAGCCTGGCCAGTGAACTGGCAATTGGAGAGGTCAGTAGCGGATGAGCTTGCGCCTCATGCATTGCGGGAGGTGGAACAGAAGGGGCGGTTGCGGTGGGCGCAAGGACGGACATGACGCAGCCTAACGCGTTTTCTTGGCCGACGGATAGGGTGACACAAGGGAAGGGTGTGTGCAGGTTTTGAGCACCGCGTTTGGGCCGTAATCCAATCACGCCAAATCACCGGCGCAAGTTGTTGATCGCGTGGTAAGCACGGCCAGCCGACTCGAAAGCCACTCTGAATCATGATCCCCTTCGTTTTCATCCTCGCGGTCGCGGGAGCTCAGGCTGCCGATCCGTCGCCTGTGCCGGTTGAACGAGGCACCACCAGCTTCGCGCCCAGCTTCTTCGTCGAGGCCCAGCCGACCAATGCCTATGATATGGTCATCCGGTTGCCGGGGTTTACCTTCGACAAGGGCGCGTCGGTACGCGGCTTGGCGGGCGCGTCGGGGAATGTGCTGATCGACGGACAGCCGCCGGTCTCAAAAAACGATACGCTAGACGAGATCCTTAAACGCATCCCGACCGCCGCTGTCGAACGGGTGGAGTTGATCCGAGGTGGCGCGCCAGGGATCGATATGGATGGCCGCTCGATCCTGGCCAATGTGGTGCGCAAACAGACGGCGGGATTCCGCGCCGCCATCACGCCGGGCGCGAACTTCATCTATGATGGACGGGTGATGCTTAGCCTGCGCGCTGAGGGTCAATGGCGCTGGGCCGGCGGGCGATCTGCCGAACTGTCCCAAGTCTATAACAAAGGGGCCTTTGACGAAATGGGCGACGGGGTCCGGACCCGGTACAATGCCAATGGCACTGTGCGTCTGCGCTCAAGGGTCGACGCTGATGCGGCCCGGCAGAATATCTGGACCACTGGGGCTTTTGAAACGCCGCTGGCGGGTGGGCGCGCCCGGTTTACGGCGGCCTACATGGTCAATCCCTACTCGGCGGAGCTCTATGACCGATACGTCGGTGGAGGGCGGGAATACGAGTACAACGACTTCAACCGCGAACAGATTGAGCTTGGTGGGCGCTATTCGCGTCCGCTGAGCACCCGGGTTTCGGTTGAGGCCATCGCCTTCCAGCAATTCAATGACACGCTCTCCACAGTTCACTTTGAAGCGCCTGGCCTGACGCGCAATTTCCGCCTGTCGCGTGAGGGGCAGGAAAGCGTTGGGCGAATGGTTTTGAAGTTTCGCCAGTCGCCTCGGCTGTCACTGGAAGTCAGCGGGGAAGGTGCGCTGAACCGGTTGGATAGCGCGACGGGCCTTGTCGTGAACGGCGTAGCTAGCGTCATTCCTGCGGCCAATGTCCAGATCGAGGAGCGGCGTGCGGAGATTACGTTGCGCGGCACATGGCGTGCAACTGACGCGCTGACCCTGGAGGCGGGCCTGCGGCAGGAGCGCACCAATACGACCGCTCAAGGTGACGTGACAATCGATAACCAACTGCAATTCACCAAGCCGCGATTGGCCGGGACCTGGGTGATTAATCCGGCCCAGCAAGTTCGATTTCGCTGGGAGCGCGAGGTTGGACAGCTGAACTTTGAGGACTATGTGGCCACCTCCAGCGTTGCCTCGACGGGCACGTTGTCGGCGGGAAATCCCGACCTGACACCGCAACAGGCCTGGGTGACGGAGGCGGCTTATGAGCAACGCCTTTGGCGCACTGGGGCCTTGGTGCTTACGGCGCGCCACTATGAGCTGACCGATGTTGTGGACCGGACCCCAGTGTTCAGCACGACCGGGGCGATCCTGGCTGACCAGCCAGGCAATATCGGGGACGGGACACGCGATGAACTTCAAGCCAGCCTAACCCTCCCGCTCGACCGACTGGGTATTCCGGCAGCCCAGTTTCGTGGCCAGGTGACCCGGCGCTGGAGCCAGGTTGTTGACCCGGTGACGGGGCGCTCGCGGGAGATTTCGACCCTGCGAATGGGCGGTGGGCCGGGTGGCACTTTGACCAGCCCGTTGAACTGGGACGTACATTTTACGCAAGACATCCCGCGATGGAAGTCGGTCTGGGGATTTGACGTGATCGGGGCCTATCACGACAGCGCCTATCGCTTGACTGAGATCGAGACCAAGAAAACCTCTACCGCTGTGGCGCTGTTCACCGAATACCGCGCCCGACCGAACCTGACCCTTCGCGTGGAAGCCCAAGCGGTCAATCACCGCAATACCGGGAGAGTGCGAGAAGTCTTCGTCGGCCCCCGCAGCCTAGGCGTGGTTGACTATATCGACGTGCGCAATCTGGAATGGGGCGGGAGTTTGAATGTCTCTATTCGCCGGTCGTTTGGGGGGTAACGGCTTCCAGAATTGCGAGCGGTACGCAAAATCTGATCCTCGGACAGCAACCTAGACACAGGCTGCCTGACGCTCGGCGAGGGCGGCGAGAACGAAGGGAGTATCGACGACCTGAGCGAACTCGCCATGAAGGTCGCTGAGCGCGGCATTGTGAACTTCTTCGGATGAGCGGAGCGCGCCGCTGAGGTCAGGGCGCGCAAAGGCGGCCGTTGCATCGCTGAGCACGAAAGTCTCGAAGCCGAGGTTGCCAGCCATCCGTGCGGTCGTGGAGATACAGTGGTTGGTTGTTAGACCGACGATAGCCAAGGTCGCGACCCCCATTTGCACTAGGTCAACTTCGAGGTCGGTTCCGATGAAGGCACTGTTGACGCGTTTGCGGTAGATTTTTTCGTGCGCCAAAGGTTGCGCCTCCGGCTTGGGAGAATTCCCGGGGGTGCCACGTCGCAGCATGCCTGTTGGACTGGGCGAGTCATGATGAATATGAATGACGGTGGATGCGGCGGCGCGCCATGCCGCGAGCAAAGCTGCGACCTTAGTTTCGGCGTTTGGATTGTTTCGGCGGCCCCAAGCCGGAGCGTCGAAGCCCATCTGCATGTCCACAACCAGTAGCGCGGCGTTGCGGCTGAGCGCCCTAACGCTCTGCCTTTCCATCTCGACAGACATCATACAAGCGGCGTCCTTGACAGCACGGGTTCGTGACCGATTGTGACGTCGCAGTCAGTGCGTCGCCATGAACAAGGTGACGAAGGAGCCCAACGAAATGGTCGAATACCCGATGATCGATAGACAAATCGGCGGTGCGAGGGATTTGATCGATGACAAGCTGATATCGCTGCTGCGCCAGAATGCCCGCCTGACGATGACGGCATTGTCTCAGGCGCTGTCGCTCTCGCGAACGGCGGTCCAGGCTCGAATGGTCCGGTTGGAACGCGAGCAAGTGATTGTGGGCTACCGAGCGGTGTTGGGCGAGCGGCGCGATGTGGATAACGGCTTGAGCGCGATGCTGTCGATCACCTTCAGCCAACGACCCTGCTCATCGGTGGTCGAGGTATTCCGACACTGGCCGGAGATAACCAACTACTATTCAGTGACGGGACCGGTTGACGCCTACATGCTGGTACGCGTGAACACCGCGCTAGAGTTGTCGCAACTGGTGGACAGACTGAGCGCCGTGTCAGGCGTGGCCTCGGTACAGTCTGCGGTAGTTTTGAAAGCGAACTTCAGCTGAGCTTTGAGGAGAGAACCATGGCCGAAAACACTGAACTTTCGCGGATCGCAACCCTTACCTGGGGGGTGAAGCAGAGCTTTCGCAGCTACGTGCAGTCGGTGGGTGGGGTGATTGAGGTTGGGGGTGGCGTGGTGGCGACGGCGGAAGGTGAGTTCGTCTTTCCCATGGCTCCCGGTAACAACCTCGCTTTGAATGCTGAGGGCAGGCTGGAAGGGCACGGGGCGTTTCTGGGCCATGTTCGATTCACGGGCCATGGTGGGATGCTATCGGTGTATCTGGCCGATCCTGTGCTGGAGATAAGCGGATCTTCGGCGAGCCTGACCATCGACGACCACGATAAGAAGCCGCGCCGCCTTGAGATCGCAAAGCTTGATCTAGAGGCGATGACGGCTGAGGGTGGCGCGGTGAC
>JANLPX010000396.1:0-2987 GCA_031367485.1 Alphaproteobacteria bacterium
GCCGTGATCGCACTGCTTCGCGACGAGCGCGGCGCTAATGTCATCGCAGACTACGCGGATGATGCCATAATTTCCGCCGTGACGCTGCAAGAGGTGGTCAAGGTACTTTTGGCTGACGGGGCTACCACTGAGTTGGCGCGCGGGATGATTGATCCGCTAAATCTCGACGTCCGCTCACACGAAGCAGTCGATGCGTGGGCCGCCGCCATGCTGTGGCAGGCCACAAAATCCAAAGGCAGCGGCCTCGGCGACCGAACCTGCATGGCGCTGGCCATCGCCGAAGGCCTCCCGGCCATAACCACCGACCGCGCATGGAGCGAGCTGGCCATTCCCGGATTGAGCGTCATACTGGCGAGGTGACCAACCCCGACGCCCCGAAAGTCAACCTAGCAAGGACTGCTGCGCAGTGGCTCTTGCCAACAGCACAGACCAGCTAGCCTTAGTCTAACTTTCTCACTGTGGGGGTCAGCCCACTAGTCAGTGAAGGCGGAAAAGTAGTGCATGTCCCTACGCCTCCGCTACCGCAGCCACCGTGGCGGCCGTGAGCGCCAGCCCCACGACCGCGCTTCACATTGTGCTGGAAGTCGAAACGGCCTTTTCCATAATCAAATTCCTTTGCCAGCACGTATTAGTTGCTCATCGTTCACTCGGCTATTCTCAGTCAACCCTATCGGCCAGGCCTCAGTTCCTATCTCTTTTCTAGGCCAGCCGTCGCAGCACAGCCTCAGTGATCCGCTCGCAGCGAACGCCAAGGAACGGGTAGGCCCCGACCATGACGTCGGCGAGCTGGGCGTCGAGCGCGGCACGCAGTCGCCGGCGCGCGCGGTACAGGCGGGTCTTCACGGTCTCGACCCTGAGATTCAGGTGGCTGGCCGTTTCCTCGGCGCTGAGCTCCTCGACCTCGCGCAAGATGAACACCAGCCGGAAAGGCTCCGGAAGGGCATCGACCGCCTGCTCCAGGATGCGACGGATCTGGGCGCGGGCGGCGTCGGCCTCGGGGTCTTCGCTCTTGGTCATGCCGGGGAAATTCAGAACCTGTGCGTTCACTTGGGCCGTTTCGAGCTGATCAAGATCCACGGTGAGCTTACGGCGGCGCAGGCGCCCGTGCGCCTCGTTCAGCACGATGCGGGTAAGCCATGTGGCGATCCCCGCCTCGCCACGGAACGTCGCAATGGCGCTGAAGGCCCGCGTGTAAGCCTCCTGCAGCACGTCCTCCGCTTCGGCCTCGTCACGGACTACGGCGCGGGCGATACGGAACAGGCGCTGGTTGCAGCGCTTCATGATCGCCCGGAACGCCTCGCGGTCGCCGGCGCGGGCGTAGTCGACCAACACCAGTTCCGGCAGGCCGAGGTAGTCGATGTAGCAGACGGCGCGCATGGCGGTTCCTTACACCCTTTAGATGATGTTGCCCGCCAGAGGTTCCCAGGAACCTTTGGCCATGGCTCGCATCTAACAATCAGGTCGACTTGTCGGCAGCCGTCAACAATAGGGAAACACGACATGTTAAAAGCCATTGCTATCGCCGCCACGCTCAGCCTGGCCGCCAGCGCCGTATACGCCCAAGCCCCCAACGACGCCCAGATCGCTCACATCGCCTATACCGCCGGCGTGGTGGACATCGCGGCCGGCAATCAGGCGCTGAAGAAGTCGCACAACAAGGCCGTCCGAGGTTTCGCCCAGGAGATGGTCCGCGACCACACCGCGGTGAACGACCAGGCTCTTGCGCTGGTGAAGAAGTTGGGGGTCACCCCCCAAGATAACTCCACCAGCCAGGGCATTGCTAAGGGAGGAACGGACGAGCTGAAGACCCTCGACACCCTCACGGGCAAGGCGTTCGACAAGGCCTATGTCGCCAACGAGGTCGCCTATCACAAGACGGTCAACGGCGCGCTTTCGACCGTACTGATCCCCAACGCCAGCAACGCCGAGCTCAAGAGCCTGTTGCAGACAGGCCTGAAGCTCTTCCAGGAACATCAGATGCACGCCGAGCATCTGGCGATGACCGTAAAATAGGCGGCCGAGGTGAAGTCCCCCCATCTTTGGTTCACCTTGCTGGCCGGGTCGGCGCTCTTCGCCGTCCCGGACTCAGCGTTGGCGAAGGCGAGGGTCACGACGCCCGTGGTCTACACCGTGACGCTGAACCAGATGAAGTTTGGGCCGCTGCCGGCCACCCTCCATGTCGGCGACACCATCGAGTGGGCCAACAACGACATCTTCCTCCATTCGGTAACCGCCAAGGACAAGAGTTTCGACGTCGAGCTGAAGCCAAAAGCGCATGTGAGGACGACCTTCCGCCATGCGGGGACTTTCCCGTTCGCATGCCGCTATCATCCTGGAATGCTCGGAACTCTGATCGTGGAACCATCGACATCGGCCAGTCCCACGAAGGGTCTCTGAAATAGGTCTGAGAGGGCAGGCTTAAATCCCGCCAGCTTCTAGGTTACCTTGTCGGCATTACGGCATTACGGTGACAGTGCACTTATTTGCCGCGTGCGCCCCAGCCGCTGATCTGACCTAGCCTAACACCAACTCCATTGTGATCAAAACGGGAGCAAAGTGGACTGCGCGCCCTTCGTGCCTATCCTTCGTGACCTTCGTGTCTTTGTGTTTGAATGGGATGCTTCGTCGGCCCCGCTAAAACGACTCCAATCCGCTCATTCCGGTGCGTGAGCGGTGGATCTGATCCACGACTTGGCGATCCTCATGGTTTTCGGGTCTTTTCGTGGCCAATCTTGTCTGAGGTTCAGCTTCGCAAGTTTATGGCTTCAACCCCCTCCGCCCCTTCGGGCGAATAACGGTGACAGTGCATTTAGTTATGCGGTTCTGCTATGAGCTCGCACCTAAACACCGCCCGCTACGCCGATATCGACACCCGCTGCGACCCGCAGCTCTGCGGCGGAAGCGGGACCGACTTGGTGCCGATCAGGCCAGTAGCTGCAGCCCGTGCTTCTGGACAATGGTAAGCAGCTTGACCGCCATGCCACTGG
>JANLPX010000434.1:0-1791 GCA_031367485.1 Alphaproteobacteria bacterium
GTTCTCGGGTCTTAAGATCGACCCAGCGTCCACGGCAGCGCTGCAAGCTTCCGTCGCCGCAACACCATTGCCCACCGGAGATGCCAGTCTGGGAAGCTGGCTCAAAGCCTTGATCCCGACGAACCCGATCAAAGCCGCCGCCGACGGAACGATGCTGTCCATCATCGTCTTTGCCGTCGCGTTCGGGTTCGCAACGCTGGCCGCTCCCAGCGAGCTGCGCGTCCGGGTGGTGAAATTCACTGACACCCTAAGTGCCATCATGCTGTTGATGGTTCAGGCGGTGTTGCTGCTTGCACCGATTGGCGTCTTCGCCCTGACGACAGTGGTCGGTGCCAGGATGGGCGGCACGGCATTCGACGCCCTTGGCTATTTCATCGCCGTTCAATTTCTCATGAGCACCTTCGTCATTGTCGCACTGTTTGCGCTGACAGTTGGCTTGGGCGGACTATCGCTCCGGCGTGCGCTGGCGGGTGCGACACCGGCTATGCTGGTTGCCGCTGGAACCTCCTCGTCACTCTCCGCCCTTCCGGCCATGATCGAAGGTGCGCGCGACGCTTGGGATGTGCCTGAGGAAACCTACGGCTTCGTGCTTCCGCTCGCCGTTTCGACCTTCAAGCTGACGTCGGCCTCATCCTGGGTGTTCGACTGTTTCATTGTCGCCCTGCTGTTCGGTATACCCTTCGGTCCGGCGCAATTGGCGCTCGCTGCGGGCTATACGGTGCTGTTCAATGCCACGGTGCCTGGCATTCCCGGCGGCGGCATTATCGTCATGAGCCCCTTGTTCCTTGTGCTGGGTCTGCCGCTAGAGGGGTTGGCGATCCTGCTGGCCGTTAACCCAATCGTCGACCGCATATTGACGGTCGGAAACGTGGTCGCGGACATGACGGTGACCGCAATCGTTGGAAGGATCAATCGCCGGTAACAGCGGCGGTCCAGTCCCACATACCTAGACACTTCAGCCCTCTCCGGCCCTTCGGGCCACCTCCGCCCAGGCGCGCCTGCGGCGCCGGGGGAGGATTTTGGGTTCGTGGTTTTCGTGAGGTTCGTGGCAAAAGCCTTCCTGCCTCTACCCAAAGATTGACTTAGACCATCAATTGGTCCAAAATCCCAACCATGAAAGTCTCCGTTTCCGACGCCAAGGCGCAGCTGACTGATCTCGTGCGGCGAGCTGAGCAGGGTGACGAGATCATCTTAACCAGGCACGGTCACCCAGCGGTCCGCATTGTCCCCGTCCAAGCCGCACCTGACCTGGCAGAACGTCGCCGCATCATGGACGAGATCTATGCCCAAGCCGTGACTACACCTGGCCCCAACGCAGCCCGCAGCCAAGACTTTCTCTATGATGAGGACGGCCTGCCGCGATGATGGCCGTCGATACCTCGGCCCTGATCGCCATCGTCCTTGGCGAGCCCGATGCACAGCCGTGCATCGACGTTCTTGGCCAAGAGCCCGACATCATCATCTCGGCAGCAACCTTGACCGAAGCCCTGATTGTCGCTGCGCAGCGGGGCCAAGCCACCGCATTGGATCGACTGATCGCCGCCCTCAATCTGCGCGTCATCCCTCTCACCGAGGCCTCAGCCCGGCGCGCCAGCCAAGCCTATGAGGCCTGGGGCAAGGGTATTCACCCGGCGAGCCTAAACCTAGGCGACTGCTTCGCCTATGAGGTCGCGCAGCATCACAATTGCCCCCTGCTCTATCTCGGCAATGACTTTTCAAAGACCGACATCCAGAGCGCCTTGCCGCCAACACCCTGAAAAGGGACGACGACCTAGCGACAGCGCCAACCTG
>JANLPX010000440.1:0-8225 GCA_031367485.1 Alphaproteobacteria bacterium
TTGGGATTGTTCGCGAGCCCTAGCGTGTCAGTTGCTTGAGCGCAGCGACCAAAGGCTCAGCCTCTCTAGGATGGCGCAGGCGGTGGACGCAGAGAATAGCATTGGCGGAGACAGCGAAGATCGCTTCATAGCGCGCGCGCAGGCGATGATAGGTGTCCCAGCTCCAGCGGATGGGGTGCTCTTTGTCTAGCCAACGAGAGAATGTTTCGACATTGCCGGTGCCCGCCCACAGCTCCTTGCCCTCAATGGCACGAGCCAAAGAGCGGCGGATCACCCGGCTCATGATAAGCGGACGCGAATAGTCGAGCCAGATGGCATCGGTGGCGCGGGCGCGAATTTCGCCCTGTACGGAGCTGTAGTTTCCGTCCGTGACCCATCGGTCTCCGGCCAAGGCTGCTTCGACCCGGCGTTGGAACTCCGGGCGATCCGTTGAATTCAGGTCCACCCAACCCGGCTGCCAGTTGACCGCGTCCAGCTCCACATGCGGCAGATCAAGCTCGGCCGCCAAACGACGTGCTAGCGTAGACTTACCCGATCCAGAACTGCCATTGATGGTGATCCGCATTAGTCACGCTTGAGACCAAGTTCCGCCCAGACCTCATCGGTATTAGCCCCCAAGCGGGGCGGGTGACGGCGGATATTGCTGGGCGACCCCGTAAACTTCACCGGCGGCTTCATGGCACGGTAGGGGCCAAGCTCGGGCACGTCGAAGGTCTGGAAGAAGTCGACGGCGGTGAGGTGGGGATCGGTGGGCAGATCGTCCAGGCGCGCGGTCTTGACGATGGGGATTGAGAGGGGTTTCAGCAGGTCGAGCCATTCCTGGGTCGTCTTGCTCTGGGTGACCTGGCCCACCAGCTCATAGAGCGCGTTGATGTTCTTGCCCCGGGTGGCGTAGTCGGAAAAACGTGGATCTTGGCCTACGGTTTCTGCCATGTCGGCGGCGGCGAAGAACTGGTCCCATTGCTTGTCGGTATAGGGCAATAGGCCGATATAGCCATCCTTGGTCTGGTAGGGTTTGCGGTGCGGATTGGCCACCCGCTGATAGGCCCACTGGCCGGTGGGCGGCTCGAAGCTGTGATCATAGAGGTGTTCCACCAGGGTGAAGCTTGTGACGCATTCCAGCATCGGCACTTCGATGAACTGGCCCTGGCCCGTGCGTTCGCGGTGCAGCAGTCCAGCTGTGATCGCCTGACACATGAACAGGCCCGAGACCTTGTCGGCCACCAGAGTCGGCAGGATGCGCGGGGTGGGGTTACCGTCCGTGCGCGGCAGGAGGTCGGCGAGGCCCGAGGCCGATTGGATCAGGTCGTCATAGGCGGGCTCGCCCTCATAGGGACCATCGGAGCCGTAGCCGGCGGCGTGGACATAGACGATATCGGGGCGGATCGCCTTGACGTCCTCATAGGCCAGGCCCAGGCGCTTAAGGCCGTCATAGCGAATGGAGGTGGCGAAGACCTCGCAGCTCTTGATCAGGGCTTCCAAGAACGGTCGCGAGTCGGGGGATTTCATATCCACCAGCACCGAGCGCTTGTTACGGTTGATGGCCAGAAAGATGGGTCCCAGATCGCGGGGAGCACCCTTGGGCACGTGGCCTGCCCAACGCATGATATCGCCGCCGTCGCCGCGTCCGGAGCCGGGGTCCTCCAGCTTGATCACGTCGGCACCCTGGTCGCCCAGCATCTGGGTCGCATAGGCCCCGAACACCACGCTGGTGAGGTCCAGGATGCGGATACCGGCCAGGGGCCCGGTGGCTTTCTCAGCAAGTTGTCGGGTTTCCGCCACGTCTAGTCTCCCCTTCGCGCTTTAGGTCGTTATGATCGGTTCTGCTGATCGCGCAAGACGACTGAGGGAAGACATCGATGGACTTTGCACTGGCCGACGAACATCGCATGCTCAAGGATCTGGCGGAACGGTTCGTCAAGGACGAGTTGATGCCGCTGGAGTCCAACGTGTTGGCCCGGGATGCTTCGGGCCAGGGCATCTATCTGACCCCGGAGGAACGCGCCAAGGTTGATGCGGTCTCACAGAAATTGGGGCTCTGGGGGCTGGATGCGCCGGAGGATGTGGGCGGGTTCGACCTGCCCCACGTGGCCCTGGTCGGCGTCAATGAGGCTATCGGCTCGACTGTGACCCCTTATACTTTGCCACCGGATTCGCCGAACCTGCGGATGTTGATGGCCACGGTGACGGATCGCCAGCGCGAGGCCTATCTGGCCCCCTATGCGGCGGGCAAGACCATCAGTGCCATCGGGATTTCCGAGCCCAATGCCGGGGCCGACCCTGCGGGGATGCTTACCCGAGCCGTCCGCGACGGGGATGACTGGATTATTTCCGGCCGAAAAATCTGGACTAGCCGAGCGGCCGAGGCCGATTTTACCATCGTTATGGCCGTAACCGACAAGGAAAAGGGTGCCCGGGGCGGCATGAGCGCCTTCCTGGTGGACAAGGGATCGCCGGGGTTCAACATCTTGCGCAAGATCCCGATGATCGGGGGGGTCTATACCTACGAGGTAGCCCTAGACGATTGCCGGGTCGAAGGCTGGAAGCTGCTGGGCACTGAGGGCCAAGGCTTTGCACCTATGCAGGTGCGGCTGGGTACACGGCGGATGCAGATGGCCGCCTGGTGCATCGGCTTGGCTCAGCGGGCGTTGGATATGATGTGCGAATATGCGCCGCAGCGGACGACCTTTGGTCAGCCTTTGTCCAATCGTCAGTCGGTGCAATGGTGGGCAGCTGACGCAGCAACCAAGATCCATGCCGCGCGCCTGATGACTTACGATTGCGCCTGGAAACTGGACCAGGGCCGAGACGTGCGTAACGAGATCTCCATGGTCAAGGTGTTCGCCACCGAGATGGCCTGGGAGGTGATCGACCATGCCATGCAATGCTTCGGCGCCATGGGCATGACCAAGGAACTGCCGCTCCAGCTGATGGCGGCCAGCGCGCGCAATATGCGAATCTATGACGGGCCCTCGGAAGTCCACCGGATGGTGGTGGCTCGCAACCTGATGGGAACCAAGAGATGACCACGACGACGCAAGAAATCACCATCGCCAAAAGCGGCCACGTCGCCACTATCACCATCGACCGCCCCCCGAACAACCACGTCTCAGTGGGTCTGATGCGCGATCTGGCTGACGCATTGGAGGCCATCGACCGTGATCCCGAAGTCCGCGCCGTGGTTTTGGCGACGGCGGGCAAGGCGTTCTGCGCAGGGGCGGACTTGGTTTCCACCGACGGGTTATTGGCCACCGGCATGGGCGGAATCAATGCGCTCTATGATCAGGCGGTGCGCTTGTTTTCTGTGGAAACTCCCATCGTCGCGGCCATTCAAGGCGCGGCGGTCGGCGCGGGCCTAGGCTTGGCGCTGGTCGCGGATTTCCGTGTAGCGGCCCCAGAGGCCCGGTTTACCTCCAACTTTGTCAAGCTGGGCTTCCATCCCGGCTTTGGCCTGACCTACACCCTTACCCGCCTGATCGGTGAGCAGAGAGCCGCGCTGATGCACCTGACCGGGCGTCGCGTGAAGGCTGACGAGGCTCTAGTCTGGGGTTTGGTGGACGAGGTCGCGCCGCTAGATCAGTTGCTGGACGCGGCCCAGGCTATGGCCGCCGAGATCGCCGAAAACGCCCCGCTGGCCGTGGTCGCCACCCGCAAGTCTATCCGTGGCGAGATGGCCGCTGGGGTTCGCGAAGCCACAAATCGCGAGAATGTCCAACAAACCATCCTGCGCGCCACGGAGGACTATGCCGAGGGGGTAAAGGCCGTTCAGGAGCGCCGGGTCGGGAACTTTAAGGGGCGGTAGGTAGAGCAGCCGCTTCCCGCGCGAGAGCTTCGATACGACCCCAATCCCCGGCCCGCACGGCGTCCGCTGGCGCGACCCAACTGCCGCCCACGCAGATCACACTGGGTTGCGCCAAATAGTCTGGCGCATTGGCTAGGCTGATGCCGCCTGTAGGGCAAAAGCGGACCTGCGGGAAAGGGCTGGCAAAGGCTTTCAGTGCGCCGACCCCGCCGACGATATTGGCTGGGAACAGTTTGAACAGGCTATGGCCGCGCGCCAAACCGGTCATCAGCTCTGAGGCGGTCGCGATACCCGGCAGCATGGGCAGAGGTCCGTCAAAACTGTCGTCTGGAATTAGTCCCGGGCTAACGCCGAACTTCGCCCCAGCCTTGGCCGCAGCTTGCCGTTGGTGTGGCGTCAGAACGGTGCCTGCACCCACCACGGCACCCTCAACCTCTCCAGAAATGCGCGCGATACAGTCCAAGGCCGCCGGGGTGCGCAAGGTCACCTCAAGAGCATAGAGCCCGCCAGCCACCAGGGCGCGTGCCAGAGGCACGGCGTCCACCGAGTCCTCGATGATCAACACCGGAACCACTGGAGCTAGGCGCAGAATATCTTCAAGGCTCATCGGGTATCCCCTGCCAAGAGCCGGGCAGCGCCGAGCAGGGCGGCATAGGGGTGAACAATTAGGGCAGTTGGGATTTCGGCCATGTATCCCGCCAAGCGGCCCTTATCCTCAAAACGACGGCGAAACTCGCCCGCCATGAGGGTGTCGATCAACTTGGGGGCTATGCCGCCGGAAATATAGACGCCGCCTCGCGCGCCAGTTGTTAGGGCGATGTCGCCCGCCACGCAGCCCAATATGCCGCAGAACCGGGTGACTGTGTTTTGGGCCAACACGTCGCCGGCTTGGGCGGCCGCGGTCATGGTCCGTTCATCAAGGTGTTGAGCGGGAACGCCAGCGATTTCAGCCATGGCCGAATAGAGCTCAAATAGACCCTGGCCCGACAGAATTCGCTCCACCGAAACCCGGCTTCGGTTGCGTCGGAATATCTGGGCGATTTCGTAGTCCATATCGTCGCCGGGGGCGAAGGTGGCGTGGCCACCCTCGCAGGCCATGGCGATATCGCCGCGCTCGGATCGGGCGAGACAGGAGACTCCAAATCCAGTTCCGGCTCCCACCACCAGAAGCGGCGCTTCATCGCAACCGCGCACGGCTGGCCCAATCCGCCGCAGATTTTCCGCCGGAAGCACGGGGGCTGCCAAGGCTTGGGCGGCGAAATCATTCAACAGCCGAGCGGACTCAAACTCAAATGTGCCGACCAGTTCACCTTCGGATATGCGCCAATCGATATTGGTGAACTCGATCTCGCCGTCCACCACCGGGCCAGCGACAGCGATGGCCGCGCGTGGAGGCCGCTTTCGACCGACAGTACTTTCCAGGTAGGTGCCAATTACGTCCGTGACAGCAGCATAGTCCGCAGCCGCGTAGGTCTTGGGGTGGCGGATGTGGCCTTCTGTATCGACCAGAGCTAGGCGCACGTTGGTGCCGCCTATATCGCCGACCAGCCCGGAATAATGGGTCTTCACGCCACGTCCTCAAAGAGCACGCTGGCCCCGGCTTCGGCAGGTCCGGCGACTTTGCGCATGAAGCCGAACAGTTCACGCCCGAAGCCAAACCCGGCTGGCGCGGCGGTGGCGAGAGGCCTAGCGGCGAACACCGTTGGATCGACCAAAACCTCCAAGGTTCCGGCATGAGCGTTGAGGCGCAGGACATCACCGTCAAGCACCCTGGCCAGGGGTCCACCCATCATGGCTTCGGGGCTGATATGGATCGCGGCGGGCACCTTGCCGGAGGCACCAGACATCCGACCATCGGTCACAAGGGCGACCTTGAAGCCCTTATCTTGCAACAGGCTCATCGTCGGTGTCAGACCGTGCAACTCCGGCATGCCGTTCGCGCGAGGACCCTGGAAGCGCACCACAGCGATAAAGTCACGGTTGAGCTCGCCGCGCTGATAGGCTGCGGTCACTTCGTCCTGATCCTCGAACACTACGGCCGGGGCCTCTATGGTTAAAAACTCGTCCTTGACCGACGAGGTCTTGATCACGGCGCGGCCCAGATCACCGGAAAGTAGGCGGATGCCACCCTCGGCCTGGAACGGGGCGCTGACCGGGCGCAGAATCTCGGTGTTGAGCGAGGCGGTTTGACCGTCCCGCCAGACCAGCTTGTCGTCCTGCAGGAAGGGTTCTTGCTGGTAATGTCGCAGCCCGGCACCAGCGACCGTCACCACATCTTCGTGCGCCAATCCGGCATCTAGCAGTTCACGGATCACGAAGGCCATGCCGCCGGCGGCGTGGAAGGCGTTCACATCGCCCGAGCCGTTGGGATAGACCCGGGCCAGCAGCGGGGTAACCCGCGACAGCTCGTCAAAGTCGCTCCAGTCGATGAGGATCCCGGCGGCACGGGCCATGGCCACCAGATGCAGGGTGTGATTGGTCGAGCCACCCGTGGCCAGCAGGCCGACCACCGCATTGACGATGGACTTCTCGTCGACCACCGCCGACATGGGCGTATAGGCATTGCCGCCCTGGGAAATCTCGACGGCGCGAGCTGGCGCTGCTGCGGTCAAGGCGTCACGCAGCGGTGTGTTGGGATTAACGAAGGCCGCGCCGGGCAGATGCAGGCCCATCATCTCCATGATCATCTGGTTAGAATTGGCGGTTCCGAAGAACGTGCAGGTGCCTGGCCCGTGATAGGACTTCATCTCACTGTCGAGCAGTTCGTCGCGGGTGGCCTTGCCCTCGGCATAACGTTTTCGGACCGCCACCTTCTCGTCATTGGAGATGCCCGACGTCATGGGACCGGAGGGCACAAAAATCACCGGCAGGTGGCCAAAGGCCAGGGCGCCAATGGTCAATCCCGGAACGATCTTGTCGCAGACGCCGAGCAGCAGGGCCGCGTCAAAGGCATCGTGGGTCAGGGCCACGGCGGTGGACATGGCGATGACATCACGACTGAACAGCGACAGCTCCATGCCCGGACGACCTTGGGTCACCCCGTCACACATGGCCGGAACACCGCCGGCATATTGCGCCGTGGCACCGGCTGCTTCAGCTGCTGCCTTGATGATTTCCGGGAACCGCTCCAACGGCTGATGAGAGGACAGCATGTCATTGTAGGAGGAGACGATGGCGATATTTGGCGCGTTGGGATTGCGGAGGCGTTGCTTGGTGCCATCGGACTCCGCAGCGAAGGCGTGAGCCCAGTTGGCACAGGAGAGCTTGGCGCGACCGGGGCTGGACTGAGCGGCTGCGGCCATGCGGGCCAAGTAGTCCGTGCGACTGTCGCGGCTGCGCTCGACAATACGGGCCGTGACGGCGGCGGTGACCGGGTTCATCGGAATTTCCCTAGTTAGGCATTGTGACTGGGGCCTTTAGACCTTTCCAACAACCAACGCACGGGTCTGATTATCGTCTCATCGGCGCATGGGCGATTCGTAAGATATTTGCGGCACCGGGCGACCCCATGGGAAGACCCGCAAGGATGATCAGGCGTTGGCCCGGCGGGCAAAGGCCGGTGGCAACGGCTTGCTCTACGGCGACACGCGCCAAGTCTTCCGGGTCCGTCTGCAGAGCGACCACTCGGGACTCAACACCCCAGGTCAAGGCGAGACGACGTGCGGTAGAAAGACTCGTGGTCAGCGCCAGGGTAGGCTGCAAAGGGCGTTCGCGGGCTAGGCGCAAGGCGGTCTGACCGGTGGTGGTATAGGCGACCAAGCAGGCGGTCGAGGCGGCCTCGGCAGCGCGGCGAGCGGCGGCGACCAGGGCGTCGGCATCTGCGTCATCAACGGGGTGTTCGGCAGCCATCAGTTCAGGCCAACGGGGGTCGCGTTCAACCCGGGTGAGAATGCGGTCCATCATCGTGACGGCTTCCAGCGGATAGTCACCGGCTGCAGTCTCGGCCGACAGCATGACCGCGTCGGCCCCCTCATAGACGGCACCGGCTACGTCGGAGGCTTCGGCCCGGGTCGGCGTTGGGGCATGAATCATGCTCTCGAGCATCTGGGTGGCGACGATCACCGGAATGCCGCGGGTACGGGCCGCGCGCACCAGGATCTTTTGCACCACCGGCACGTCCTCCGGGGCAAGCTCAACGCCCAGATCGCCGCGCGCCACCATGACCCCATCACAAAGGTCGAGGATTTCATCCAAGGCGTCTAGGGCTGCTGGCTTTTCGATCTTGGCCAAGACCGCCGCCCGACCCTGAACGATCTGGCGCAGCTCGGCCATATCGGCAGCCCGCTGCACAAAGGAGAGCGCGATCCAATCCACCCCTTGGCTGAGGGCGAACTCGAGGTCCTGGCGGTCTTTCGGGGTTAGCGCCGGGATCGGAATGGTTAGGCCGGGGAGGTTAAGGCCCTTGTGATCCGACAAGGTTTCG
>JANLPX010000462.1:0-17547 GCA_031367485.1 Alphaproteobacteria bacterium
ATCCCGCCATCGTACAAGTTCCGGTCAAGCGCGGCGAGAACACCGGCAAGACCCTACCCCACCGCAATGTGGTGCGCGAACTGACAAAACTCGGCGTCTTTAACGGCCCGGCCCAGACCTTACGTCTGCCGCCCACTGATCACGCCAATCTTAAAACCGCGATCCTAATCCAGGCTGGCCCTGGCGGACCCATCTTAGCTGCCGCCAAGGGTTAGAGCCCGACCGCATTCCGAAACTCCCGGCGAGGTCCCCACCGCGCCATGAGCCCACGAGCCGCCGTCCTGGCGACGTGCCCGTCGGCTTGCCCGACATCTAAACCGAGAGGAAGACCCATGAAGACCCAAATCACCATCGCCACCCTGATCCTCAGCCTGGCCGCCGCTGGATCAACCTTCGCCATGGACAAAATGGCCAGCGACAAAATGGCAACCGGCGCGATGGCCAGCGGTGCTATGTCGAGCGATCACATGGCCGCCGACCAGATGACAAAAGACAAGATGGCGAAGAAGCCGATGGTCAAAAAGGCCGTGAAAAAGAAGATAGCCGCCAAGCCGGCTGCCACCGCCGCAATGGCGACCCCCATGGCCTCAGACGCCATGGCCAAGCACTAAGCCAGCAGCCCCTCAGGTCCTCGCCTGCGGGCGCAGGACCTGAGTCTGGTTCTAGGCGGCGATCAGCGCTGGGTGATCATGTAGCGAGCGGTCCAAGCCCTTACCCATAAGGTCGATAAAATTGTCGCGATAGAATGACCGCTTGGCCGGCTCGCTGGCCCCGATAAGCGCATCATTAAAGCGCTTCAGCGGATTACGCCCGCCCTCCACGTGCGGGAAGTCCGACGAGAATAGGCAAACTCCAGGGCCAGTATTTTCGATGATCCAGGCCGTATCCTCGTGCGGATAGGGTGTGACGCGGAACTGGCGCTGAATGATCTCGCTGGGCTTGGCCGACAGCTTTTGCAGCCGCTCTTCCTTGCCGAAGGCTGCAACGCCTGAATCCAGGAACCGCATCAGGCTGGGCAACCATGAGGCCCCAAGCTCGATGGCTCCAAATTTCAGATTGGGGAAGCGATCAAACACACCATCAATAATCAGGGCCGACAGCGTCTGCCAGATCGACAGCGGTATGGTCATGAAGCTAAGCGACGTAAAATTCTCGGCGCCGCCATGGAAGTCTAGGACTTGGGGCAAGCCGTTCTTGAAGTAGGAGGAATGCATCTTCTCCTCGCCACCCACATGGAAGAGGATCGGCAGGCCAGCCTCCTGGACCAAGGCCCAAAGGGGATCCAGATCGATATGGCTGGGGGAATGCCCTGGCGGGTGGCGCGAGGGAATGATCAGACCCTTACAGCCCAGCGCAATGGCTTCGCGAGCGATATCGGGTGCACGCGCCATATCCACCAGCGGGACATAACCCGTGGCCAACAGTCGGCGATCTACCGAGCAAAAGTCGGCCATCATGCGATTGTGAGCCCGCGCCCCGGCCACCGCAAGATCGACCTCGCCAGCTTCTTCCAGGCCGTAATTGCTCAGCGCCGCCGTTGTGAAAACAAGCTGACTAGTGAACCCCAAGAGGTCCAAGGCCTTGGGTCGATCCTGATTCCGGAAGGCACCTAGGGCTTGGTAGTTCTTTCGCAGCAGAAGATTAGCTTCGTCCCCGGCACGAAACTCTGGGTCGTCATGAAGGTCTCGCGCCTTCTGCGCCCAGTCTGTGACGTACTTGGATTCTTGAGTTTTTTCAGCAAATTGCGCCCGAAGCGCGGGTTCCACATAACCGACAATTTGCCCAGGAAGCTCCATGACATGTGAATCTGCGTCGTGGATGGTCTGACCCTCAACATAGGCCATGGCATAAGCTCCCCAGGTTTGTTTCGCGTAGTTCGAACCTGGAGAGCGGTTTCGTCAAGTAGTTGTTGGTTTGGAGACCTAGAGCTGAGCCAGCAAGTAGTCAGCAGCAGAAACCTTAAACTCGCCTGCAGCCTCGACATTCAGTTCCGCAACAACGCCGTCCTTCACGATCATGGAATAGCGCTGTGAACGCAGGCCCAGGCCAAACTTCGAGCCATCCATATCCAGACCCACGGCCTTGGTGAAATCACCGGCAGGATCGGCGACCATTTCAATGGTGCCCATCACGCCTTGGTTCTCACCCCAAGCCTTCATAACAAAGGCATCATTGACCGACAGGCAAACGATAGAGTCGACGCCCTTGCCTTTGATCTGATCGGCAAGGTCTTTGTAGCCGGGGACGTGCTTGGCCGAGCAAGTCGGCGTAAAAGCTCCAGGCACAGCAAAGAAGGCCACAGTCTTGCCGCCGAAGATGGCGTCGGTCGTGGTGGGTTTAGGGCCCTCCAATGTGCCAACGATGAGGTTGGCGGTGGGTAGTTTGTCTCCGACCTTGATGGTCATGCTTGATCTCCAGTCTAGGAATGTTGCGCTCTCACATAGCGTGCCTGGACGGCGCTTCAATGACGGAGTTGGAATTGCCCCTTGAATCCTCCGCCGGAGCGTTCAAATCTCTAGTGATGGACGAGGCGCGTTTCCTGTCAGGCCAAATGCTGATCGCCATGCCCGGCATCGGCGATCCACGCTTTGAGCGCGCCGTTCTGCTGATCTGTGCCCATGATGAAACGCATGCCATGGCGCTGGCCGTTAATCGGCCGGTTGAAGGCCTGACCATCACTGACCTGTTGCGGAAGTTGGACGTCACGCGCGCGATCCAAGCCCCGGCCGATTTGGTGCTGATGGGTGGACCCGTAGAATCCGAGCGCGGATTTGTCCTGCATACCGATGACTATCAGGCCGATGATGAGGCCAGCTTCTCGGTGGCACCCGGCATCGCCCTCACGGCACACCGACAGGCGCTGGAGGCCCTAACGGACCATCAGCATGGGCCGCGACGCGCCATCCTCGCCCTGGGCTATGCAGGATGGGGCGCCGGCCAGCTTGAGCATGAGCTTCGCCAGAATGTCTGGCTGACCTGTGATCCCGACGAGAGTTTGATTTTTGGGGGTCAGCACGGAGCCAAATGGAATCAGGCGCTAGGCAAAATAGGGATTGATGCGCGACTGTTGAGCGCCGAAGCCGGACGTGCCTGACCGGCTTTACCCACGGGCTTTGACCGGCGCAGCCCCATCAACATAGCTCTCATTGAGGTAAACTTCGGCTTCCTGTGGCGACAGGGCGGGCGCATAGCCAAAGCCCTGGCCGTAATCGCAACCGACAGCCAACAACTGCCGCGCCATCAGGGCGTTCTCGACCCCCTCAGCCACCACCTCGAGAGAGAGGTCCTGACCCAGCTTCACCACGGAGGACACGATCTTCGCTGAACCCTCATTGGTGGCCATGGTCCGCACGAAGTAGCGATCAATCTTGAGCGTATCGAATGGCAGGCGTGTCAAATAGCTCAGCGACGAAAATCCCGTGCCGAAATCATCCAGCGCCAGGGCCGCCCCGGCTTCGCGAAGCTTACCCAGTATGACCGCAGCCCGATCCGGGTCGCGCATCACGTCGCCTTCAGTGACTTCGAGCTTCAGGGCTCCCGGCGGCAGGCCGGTTTCGCGGCGAATACGCACGACATCGGCGACCAGGTCGGGTCGGTCAATTTCGCCAGTGGACAGATTGACGGCGACCGTCAATTCCCCTGCCGCGCGATGGTTCTCACGCCAGATCGCCAACTGAGTAGCGGCCTGGCTCATCATCATGGCCCCGAGATCACTCATCAGCCCCATTTCCTCGCAAAGCGGCAGGAACTGATCGGGCATGATCATGCCCTTGCGGGGATGCCGCCACCTAACGAGCGCCTCGAACCCCGATAGCGCGCCCGTGGAAAGTCGCACAATCGGTTGATAATATGGGGTCAGCTCGCCACGACCAATGGCCCCGCGCAGGTCACCCTCAAGGGCCAGTCGAGAGAGGCCATCACTTTCCATGGTTCGACCGTAGGCCGCCACGCCACCTCGCCCATTGGCCTTGGCCGCTTCGACCGCCAACTCAGCGCGGCGAAGCAGCTCCGCAGCTTCAGGCGCGTCCTCTCCACCGAGGGCCTCGACGGCACCGATCGATAAGGTCGGGTGGATATCAAAACCCGCAATTCGTAGCGGCTGTTCCAGCGCGTGGCGGACAATGTCACTGACGGCGACATCGGTTTGAGGAGCCAAGATTGCGAATTCGTCCTCGCCCACCCGGGCGGTGAGCACTCCGGGGGGAAACGCCGCTGCTAGACGAGATCCGAGCGCTGCCAAGACTAAATCGGCTCGTTCATGTCCCAAGGCTTCGTTCAGCCTACGAAGGCGGTCCAGATCGGCCACCACCAACTCAAACTGGCCGGGTCTCGCCAAGGCCTCACGGGCGCGCGCGACAAAACTGCGGCGGTCTAGCAATCCGGTTAAGCCGTCCTGATCGGAAGCCGCAAATTTGGTTTCTGGCGCGATGACACCGGCAGCGCGAACCCCCTCCTCGAGCCAGACGCCGCGCCAAATGCAGACCCCACCGCTGCGCATACGCAGACGCACAGCAATCTCTGTTCCGGGTTCCTGTAGACGCAAAACGTCCTCGGCCAGAGCGCGATCTTGCGGCAAAGCCAGTGCCCGCATTGCTGTGGATGAACACTCAGGAGCAAGCGGACCCAGACCCAGCGAACGCGTGGCACCGGTCAGGCGCAATCGGTCGATCTGTGGTTCCCACACCCATAGCGCTACATCGGCGGCACCTAGGGCCTCCAAAGTCGCCGTGGCGTCCCAAATCCAACGGTCGTTCGCCATAGCTCCCAAGGCTTCCGGCGAACCCCTCGCCGGCTAAACAGCAACACCAATATCGGGACTGTCCGCCGCACTTAGCGGTGAGACGAGCCCAAACAAGACATGGTCTCGCCAAACGCCGTTAATTTTCAGATAAGCCTTGGCTTGGCCTTCTTCAACGAAACCTGCCTTCAGCAACAGATTTCGGGAGGGTTGGTTCTGCGGTACACAGGCGGCTTCCAGCCGATGAAGCGCCAGATTTCGAAACGCAAACTGAGAGATGGCCCGAACGGCCGCCAGAGTTTGACCCTGTCTGGCGAAGGAAGCCCCGCACCAGTAGCCAATTGAGCCCATCTGTGCCACGCCCCGCCGGACATTGGAAAGTGTGATACCGCCCGTCAAAGCCTGGTCTGAACTGCGGAATACAAGAAATGAATAGGCTGACCGCGCCCAGCGGTCCCGCGCGTGCGCTGACAGCTTGCGACGGAAAGCCGCATAGGAAAGATCACCCATCGGCCATGTCGGCTCCCAAGGTTGCAGGAATTCTCGCGAACGCTCGCGAAGCAGACTCCATTGAGCATAGTCCTTCACTTGAGGGGGGCGAAGGAACACGCCTTCCCCCTCGACCCTCAATCCGTTGTCTGGTGCGATCCAATCTAACAGTGCCATGGGGGCCAAACTCGACTGTTTGCGCCCGGCGTCAAGACCACATTGACCCTGCGAGTTTCAGCCCGCCGCGAGGGTCGCCTGAAAGGCGCGCTCAGCTTTCAGTGCGGCCTTCGGCCCCAGAATGCTGACTGCTGACATTCTGGGGGCCAGCAACCCGCGACCAATGCGCGCCAGATCACCCACCTCAACCTGATCAATGGCCTGCGCAATCTCTGCGGTGGTCAATAGCCGATTGAAAATCAGGACTTGGCCCGCAGCTTGTTCCGCTCGGGCAAGGGGCGACTCGCGCGCCATGAATAGACCAGACTTCAACTGCGCCTTTGCGCGCGCCAACTCTGACGGCAGTGGGCCATCGGCCAACCCGATGATCTGCTGAGCTGCAACACTTGCCAGCTCCGCCGCGTCCTTGGCCGCGCACCCGGCAAAGACACCGAGTACCCCTTGATCCTCATAGGTCTCCGCATAGGCGTCCACCGCGTAGGCCAGGCCGCGTTTCTCCCTTGCCTCTTGGAACAACCGAGACGCCATGCCGCCACCAAGGATTTCAGCGAATAGCCGCAGCGCGAAATAGTCGCGATGTGCCACCCCGACTGTGGGCAGCATGAAGACCAGGTTTGCCTGCTCCAGCGATTTCGTGGCCGTTCGCACGCCGGGTGTAAACTGAGCCTGCGCAAAGGGCGGCGCTCCGATACCAGCCGCGTGCCCGAAATCCCGCTCGGCAAGCCGCAGAATTTCATCTTCGTCCACCGCGCCTGAAGCCGCAATGATCAGCGCGTCAGGGGCATAGAGTGCTGCCCGCCAAGCTTCCAAAGAGGCCTGGGTCGCCGGGGCTATCGTGGCATCGGTCCCCAGGATTGATCGACCCAAGGCTTGATGCTCGAACGAGGCTTCCTGGGCCATTTCGAACACAAGGTCGTCGGGCGTGTCGGCGGCTTCGGCAATTTCCTGACCAACGACCTGCTTCTCGCGGGCCAGATCAGCAGGATCAATTTTCGGGCGTTGCACAAGGTCGGATAGGACCGCGCTACCTAGATCCAGGCCACCCTTGAGCGCGCGCACCTGGAAACTGGTCCGTTCATAGCCGGTGGCCGCGTTTATCTGCCCGCCTTGGGCCTCAATCGCTTCGACGATGTCGCGTGAAGACCGAGACCCAGCCCCCTTGAAGACCATATGCTCAAGCAGGTGTGACCAGCCCGATCGCTCGGCGTCTTCGTGCCGGGAACCTCGCCCCGCAACGACACTCAGTGCGACCGTTTCTAACCCCGGCATGGGATCGCAGATGACGCGAACGCCATTCGAAAGAGTGTGAAGGCTGGTCAAATCGGTATCACGCTTGTGCAAAGGCACGAACATAGTCGCTGATCGCGGCGACATCGGCAGGCAACTTGTCGAACCGCTCAGGCTTCGAAGCCAAGGCCTGCGCCTTGCGGGGTGTTACCGGCGTCTCTCCGCTCGCCGCAAGCACCGCCTCGGGGAACTTGGCAGCATGGGCGGTCGCGAGGATAATCACTGGCTCAGCGAGGTCGCGCAACCGGTTGAACGCGGCCACCGCCACGGCGGTATGGGGGTCGATTAACTCACCCGTCTGATTGAGGGTCGCCAGAATGGTGCGGCCGGTGTCGCCCTCACCCACGCTGGTCCCGACAAACGTCTCGCGCATCGCCGCCAAGGCCTGGGGCGGGATGTCGATCACGCCCGTATCGGCAAAGGCTTGGAAGGCGCGGGCCGTTTCAATACCATCACGTCGGGCAGACTCGAAATACAGCCGCTCAAAGTTAGAGGCCGATTGAATATCCATGGCTGGAGATTGGGTCGCCGCCACCTTGCCCCGCACATACCGACCCTGCTGAAAAGCACGCGCCAAGATGTCATTGGAATTGGTCGCCACAATAATCTGCGAAATCGGCAGTCCCATAGTCTTGGCGACAAACCCGGCAAACCCGTCTCCGAAGTTACCGGATGGAACGCAGAACGCGACGGGCCGATGCGGTGCGCCCAAGGCCACGGCGGTCGTGAAGTAGTAGACCGCCTGCGCGACAATCCGCGCAAAGTTGATCGAATTGACCGAGGACAGACCAACCGATTGCTTGAGGCCCGGGTCTGCGAGAGCCGACTTTAGGATCGCCTGACAGTCATCGAATGTGCCCGCGACGGCAACGCATCGGACATTGGTTTCCGACGCCGTCGTCATGAACCGCCGCTGGACTTCAGAAATCCGACCGTCTGGAAACATCGCGACAATGCGCGTATTGGCACGGCCACGAAACGCCTCCACCGCCGCCCCGCCGGTATCACCAGATGTCGCGCAAAGGATGGTCTGCGTACGGCTTGTTGCCGCCAAAACGTGATCGGACAACCGTGCCAGCAGCTGCATCGCTACGTCCTTGAAGGCCAAGCTCGGCCCATGGAATAGCTCTGCGACAAACCCGCCAGGCGCGATCTGTCTCAACGGGACGACAGCGGGATGCGTGAAGCTGGCATAGGCTTCAGCGCACATCTCCTTGAGGGTGATGTAGGGAATTTCCTCACCTACGAACCGCGCCAAGATCTCCGTGGCGACATGTTCATAGGACTTACCCGCAAAATCGGCGATTTCCGCCTTGGTGAGCGTGGGCCAGACCTCAGGCACATAGAGACCGCCATCAGGTGCGAGCCCGCCAAGGATAGCATCGATAAAGCCGACCGAGGGCGAGGCCCCGCGCGTTGAGACGTAGCGCATCAGCCCCTCCACCTCTTCCAAAGGGTGGCGGCATAGACGCAGGCCAAGGCGGCAGCAAGGCCAAACCAAGTCAGGGCATATTCGAAATGTCGATTGGAAATCTCGGGGGGTAGCGGCGTAGGGTCCAGCGCCTTCCACTCCGGATTGGTTGAGGTTTCAGCCATCAGAGTCACAGGTGCTGGCGAAGTTACGCCCAAGGCACGCGCCATAGCCGGAAGATCACGAGAGTACCAATGGTTGGCGGCAAGATTGTTCTTTGGCGTAACAAAGGTCGGCTGATCGGGCGTGCGCAACACCCCTACGACTTCGAACGGGCGCTGATCCGAGGGATCAATCCTGGGTCTCGCAGAAATCTTGTCACTCACGAACCCGCGGTCCACCAGGACGGACGCGAAGGGACCCGCCGACAGGCGACACGCTGAAATCAGCCGTGCGCCAGCACCGCCTTCTCGAACTGAATAGAGTTCTAGGTACGGCGCTGAACCCAACCCACTGCACGTCACCTTCACGCGGGTGAGATCGGGGTTAGCTTTCGAGGATAAAACCGTAGCCATCGGCTGAGCGGCCGCGGTCTTTAGCGCCGCAATATGAGCCAGCAGCGCCTCTTTCCAAGCCAAGCGCTGAAGTTGCCAGACACCGAGCCAAACCAAGATCGCCAAGGCAACAAGCGTCGCGATCGTCAGACCGATTGGCACGCGTCGCTGTTCAGGTTCAGTCGTCATGGCGCGCTTCAGCGGCTTTGTTAGCAAACTGGGCGGCCAACATGAGCCCCTTCATTGGGCGCAACAGCCCAAGGCAGACCACGACGGTCATCGGCAACCAAACGACCAAGTGCACCCAGATCGGCGGGCGAAATTTGATCTCGGTGTAGAGCGCAGCAAAGGCCACCAGAAAGCCCGCGATCATAATCACAAAGACGGCAGGGCCATCGCCGCTATCAGCCCGGGCCAGATCATAGCCACAGGCCTCACATTTGGGCGACACGCGAAGAAATCCTTCGAACAGCGGCCCCTCCCCACAGTTGGGGCAGTGGCCGACCAGTCCCGCCAGCAGTGGGTTGTGGCCAGCCAAATTGGTCTTTTAGCCGTGAGCGCCGACGGCCTGCCCGAAGATCACATAGATGAAGGCAAACAGGAACAGCCAGACCACGTCAACGAAGTGCCAATACCAGGCCGCCGCCTCAAACCCGAAATGCTTCTGCGGCGAAAAGCCGCCGCCGATCATCCGGAACAAGCAGACGCTTAGGAAGATCGTCCCGATCAGCACGTGGAAGCCATGGAAGCCGGTCGCCATGAAGAAGGCCGAGCCATAGAGGCCGGAGTTCTCCGCACCCTCGCCGCCGAAGAAATATTTGTGCTGCAGGATGTGATTATACTCGTAGGCCTGAATGGCGGTGAACATCGCGCCCAGGATAATGGTCAAGATCAGGCCAAGACGGGCCCCCTTGCGGTCGCCGGTCTGCAAGGCGTGGTGCGACCAGGTGACCGTCGTGCCGGAAAGCAAAAGGGTCAGGGTGTTGACCAAGGGCAGGTTCCAGGCCGGAACCAATTCAATGCCCTTCGGCGGCCAAGTCGCCCAAGCCGCGCGGACTTCTTCAATCCCTGAAGCGGCACCCGCCCGGTGTCCATGAAACAAGGCCATTTCGAAGAAAATCCAGAACCAAGCGACGAAGAACATCACTTCCGAGGCAATGAACATGATCATGCCGTAACGCAGACCGATGGATACGACCGGTGTATGGTCGCCTTGGTTGGCCTCAATCGTCACGTCGCGCCACCACGCAGCCATGGTGAATATAACGCCAGCAAACCCGACGAAGAACATGATGGGATCATGCTTTTCGATGCCGAACAGGCCCTTCATCCAGACCACTCCGCCGATCGCCATCACGACGGAGGCGATAGACCCGACCAGCGGCCAAGGGCTGGGATTGACCAGGTGATAATCGTGTTTGACGTCGCCCGCAGACATGCTGGTCCTATTCCTCTTTAGATATCATCGGCACCGATCCACCCCGTCGCAGAGTCGGCACACAGTCCTTTGACTCTCGCTATAACCCCGCGCCGCCCGTTCCGCCAAGCGCGGATGCAGGCGTCTGGGTTCCTTTGCCTACGACTGCGGGATAGAAGGTATAGGAAAGCGTCACTTCGACCTTGTTCCGGGTATCTATATCGGTGGCGTATTCCGGATCCACGAAATAGACGACTGGAAATTCTACAGTTTTGCCAGCCCCGATGGTCTGATCTGAAAAGCAAAAGCATTCGAGCTTCTGGAAGTAGGCACCGGCCTGTTCGGGTACGACATTGTAAACAGCATGGCCGGTAATCGGTGTGGAACCGTTATTCGTCACCTTGAAATAGGCTAAGCCCGTCTCGCCGATTTTAACCGTCTGAGAAATCTGTTCGGCGGTAAATGTCCATGGAAGTTCGCGAACATTGGTGTCGAACCGGATGAGCAGCGTCTTGTCGAGCGCCTTGTCAGGGGCTTGAACCGCACGCCGGGTGGACCCGTCAAAGCCGGTCAATTGACAGAAGGCGCGGTAGAGCGGCACCGAGGCATAGGCCGCGCCTACCATGCCGACGAAGATCAAGCCGCAAGTTAGCGCGACAACCCTATTCCGGTGCTTAGATTTCGTTCCAGAGCGATCAGATGGCACGGTCGGCAACGTTAGCCCCTAAGCGAACAAGTGTGACAACGAAGACTAAGATCACAAAGATCACCAACCCGAGCGCAAGGGCGATATTACGGCCGCGTCGGGCTTTGACCTCAAGCTCAGACGACTCGACGGGATCACTCATCGAAATACCTCCAGCGTGGGCGCGTGCAACAGATGCTCGGTCAGCAGCGTTGCAAAAAGCAGGGTGAGATAGAGGATGGAAAAGGCAAACAGGTTTCGCGCATCCTTTGCACCGACCTTGACGTCATAGAGCCCATCATCCTGGCGGGGATCAGCCGCGTCCCCGGCCCGGCTCTTAAATACCCGCCAAGCCAAGGTCACAAACACCGTACCACCGAGGGCAGCTACCGCCAGATAGGACCAACCCCCCAAACCGGTTAAGGCCGGCACCAAGCAAAGTGGGGCGAATACTAGGCTGTAGATCCAGATCTGCTTGCGGGTCGATGCCGCTCCGGCCACCACCGGCATCATCGGAACCCCAGCTTTCTCGTAGTCCTCGCTGGTGTAGAGCGACAGCGCCCAGAAGTGAGGCGGTGTCCAAGCAAAAATGATCGCACATAACAGCCACGCATTCAGCGGTATCGAACCAGTCACCGCGGCCCAACCGATCACCGGGGGCAAGGCTCCGGCCAATCCGCCAATGACGATGTTTTGCGGCGTCGAGCGCTTCAGCCACATGGTGTACACTACCGCATAGAAAACGATGGTGAAGGCCAACAAACCCGCGGCTAGCCAATTTGTCGTCATGCCAAGCAGCATCACCGAAAACAGCGATAGCGTCAGGCCTAAGGCGAAAGCATCAGCACCCTGAACGCGGCCCGCCGGAACCGGTCTGCCCCGCGTCCGACGCATCTTGGCGTCAATATCAGCGTCGTACCACATGTTCAGTGCCGCTGAGGCTCCGGCACCGACGGCAATGCACAGGATCGCAACGGCACCCAGGATCGGGTTCATCCGACCGTTGGCACAAATCATCCCGGTAAGCGCCGTAAACACGACGAGTGACATCACCCGCGGTTTCATCAGCAGCAGGAAATCTTGCCAACGCGCGGGAGCGGCGGCTATTGGGGCGGCGGCAGTCATCGCCATATCATACTCTCAAATGGCCAAGGGGCGCGCTCGGAGGATACCGACGCACGCCCCAAATTTCGTCCGGCCCAAGGCCTAGTGGTGTTCGGCCTTGATCACCGGCAGTTCACTAAACTGGTGGAATGGCGGGGGTGAGGACAGGGTCCATTCCAACGTCGTCGCGCCTTCGCCCCACGGATTGGCTTCCGCCTTACGGCGACGAATTGCCGACTCGAGCAGCACCAGCAAGAACACCACCACACCAACGAGCGTGATCAGATAGCCGATGGAAGACACCTTGTTCCAATAGGCAAAGGCCTCCGGATAATCCACGTAACGACGTGGCATGCCTTGCAGGCCCAAAAAGTGCTGGGGGAAGAAGATCACGTTGACGCCGACGAAGGTGATCCAGAAGTGCGCGGCACCTAGGAACTCGTTGTACTTCACGCCCCACATCTTCTCGAACCAGTAGTAGAAGCCGGCAAAGATCGCAAAGACCGCACCGAGGCTAAGCACATAGTGGAAGTGAGCCACGACATAATAGGTGTCGTGCAGGCTGTAATCGATCCCGGCATTGGCCAAGACAACGCCAGTCACCCCGCCTACCGTGAACAGGAAGATGAAGCCGATGGCCCAAAGCATGGGGGTTTTGAAGTCAATGGAACCGCCCCACATGGTAGCGATCCAAGAGAACACCTTGACCCCGGTCGGTACCGCGATGACCATCGTCGCGGCCACGAAATAGGCCCGCAGGTTTACGCTCATACCCACTGTGTACATGTGGTGAGCCCAGACCACGAAGCCGACGAAGCCGATCGCTACCATCGCGTAAGCCATAGCCAGATATCCAAAGATCGGCTTCTTCGAGAAGGTCGAGACGATGTGGCTGACCATACCAAAGCCGGGCAAGATCAGAATATAGACTTCCGGGTGGCCAAAGAACCAAAACAGGTGGGCGAACATGATCGGGTCGCCGCCGCCGGCCGGGTCAAAGAAATGCGTATTAAAGTTTCGATCCGTCAGCAGCATGGTGATGGCACCGGCCAAGACCGGTAGCGACAACAGCAAAAGGAAAACTGTCACCAGAATCGACCACACAAACAGCGGCATGCGGTGCAGGGTCATGCCCGGGGCACGCATGTTGAAGATCGTGGTGATGAAGTTGATGGCCCCCAAGATGGAGCTGGCACCAGCCAAATGGATCGCCAAGATCGCGCAATCCATTGCCGGGCCGGTGTGACCTATAGTTGAGAGCGGCGGATACATGGTCCAGCCGCCACCAAAGCCCTTGCCCGGCCCACCATCGACAAACATCGAGGTGATGAGCATGAACCAAGACGCGACCAGCAGCCAGAACGAGATATTGTTCATCCGCGGGAAGGCCATGTCAGGCGCGCCAATCATCAGCGGCACAAACCAGTTGCCGAACCCGCCGATCATCGCTGGCATGACCATGAAGAAGATCATGATCAGCGCGTGGGCTGTAACCACGGCGTTATAGCCATGGTTTGAGGCATCAAAGATGCCCATTTGATCAAGCAGGCTACCCTTGGTGAACACCTGAATACCAGGCTCGTAGAGCTCCCAGCGGATCAGGCCCGATAGCCCGCCCCCCACCAGTCCGGCCATGATGGCGAACAAGATATAGAGCGTGCCAATGTCTTTGTGATTGGTCGAGAAGAACCACCGAGTGATGAAACCCGGCTTGTGATCGTGATCGTGGTCGTGAGCGGCTGCGTAGCCCATCTTACTCTATCCTAAGATCAGTTCGCCGCCGGCGCCGTCATAGGCGCTGGCGTGGAGGTGGGTGCAGGTGCAGGACCTGCAACCGTAGTCGTGGTCGCTACCGGAAGCGCCGGAGCGGGCGCAACGGTGCCGATCTTGGTGCCGCCCTTGGATGCAATCCAAGTATCGAATTCTGCCTGCGGCACGACATGGACTTCTATCGGCATGAAGGCGTGGTTGACGCCGCACAACTGTCGACATTGGCCATAATAAATCCCAGGCCGATCAACCTTAAACCAAGTCTCATTCACCCGGCCCGGCCACGCGTCTGTGCCAACGCCAAAGGCAGGCACGGCGAAGGCGTGGGTTACATCCGAGCCTGTGACCAAGACGCGGACGACCTTACCTGCCGGCACGACCAGAGGCTCGGTCGCGGCTAAGCGGTAGGGGACGTTGCGCTTTTTGGCTTCGTCTTCCGGTAGGAGATTGGAGATGTATTCTCCGATCTTCTGGTCTGGATATTCATAGCCCCAATACCATTGATACCCGGTAGCTTTCACCGTCATGTAGGGCTTGGGCATGTCAGCATAGGCAAACAGCAGCCGGAACGAGAAGATGGCGATAACCATCAGGATTAGGACCGGGACCACAGTCCAGATCACTTCGATCAGCGTGTTGTGGCTCCACTTGGCTGGGATCGGGTTAGAACGCTTGTTGTAGCGGATCACAATCCAAATCAGCAGACCCAGGACAAACAGCGTGATGATGGTGATGATCGGCATCAACAGCATGTCGTGGAACCACGTCGCCTGATGCCGCAACTCGGTCACGCCCGGCTGAAGCCCGATACCGCCCTGAGTGGGCTGACCAATCAACTGTTCAGCAGCCTGGGCAGACACACCCGTGAACGCGATCATTGCGCCCGCAGCGGCCCCGGCCGCCAACGCCCGCATACCTTGAAACCTAGACGTCATGTCCCCTCGGTCTGCTGAGTCGGCCTGTCGCAGAATAGCGAGCATGCCGGCCAATTTCGTGGTGAGCCGTGTCACAGCACGTGACCTAGCTCTTTCCGGGCGTGCATACGCGCTCAATCCGAGCTTGCCAAGACGGTTGGAGCCCAACAGACCATAGGCCGCAGTGTGTTTTGTCACAGCAAGCGCCATTGGTGGCGGCGATCACATAGATTGGGGTGACGCCGAAGCTACGAACCCCTATCTCTACACCCCATAGAACCCGCATTTTACTTAGGTCGTGACCATGAACGCCCATTCCCCAGCACCTTCGATTCTGGATTCAGTCGGCGTTTCACCAGAGCGCGCGAGAGAAATCCTGGGCGAGGCTCTAGCTGGGGCTGACGATGGTGAACTGTTTGCTGAGCGCTCCGAGAGCGAATCATTCCTGTTTGATGACGGGCGGCTGAAATCAGCGGCCTATGATTCGTCTGAGGGTTTTGGCCTGCGCGTGGTGGCTGGTGAAACCGCAGGCTATTCTCACTCTAGCGAAATCTCTGAGGCCTCCATCAAACGCGCGGCGCAGTCGGCGGCCTTGGCCAAACGGGGTTACTCCGGATCGTCGTCAGACAACCCACGCGCCACAAATACCAAGCTTTATGGTGAGGATGATCCGACCGCGTCGCCGGCCTTTTCCGAAAAGGTCGCGCTATTGCAGGAAATCGACGCTTGGTGCCGTGATCTAGACCCACGGGTCGTTCAGGTGATGGCCTCGCTGTCGGGCGAACGTCGGACCGTTGAAATTCTGCGGGCCGATGGCAGACTGATCCGCGACGTACGCCCCCTGTCTCGGATCAATGTCCAGATCACGGTCGAAAAGGACGGGCGACGCGAGAACGGCTTTACCGGAGCAGGCGGTCGCGCAGGCTTCGAGGGCTGGATCGGGCCTGAGAAGTGGAGAGAAATGGCCGACGAGGCGTTGCGCCAAGCTCTGGTCAATCTGGAAGCCGTCCCCTGCCCTGCTGGCGAGATGGACGTAGTTCTAGGCGCAGGCTGGAACGGCATCTTGCTGCACGAAGCGGTCGGCCATGGCTTGGAAGGCGACTTCAACCGCAAGGGCACCTCGGCCTTCTCGGGGCGGATCGGTGAGCGCGTGGCCGCCAAGGGCGTCACTGTCTTCGACGATGGCTCCTTGCCCGGTCGCCGTGGCTCATTAACCATCGACGACGAAGGCACGCCCACCGAGCGCACGGTATTGATCGAGGACGGCATTTTGGTCGGCTACATGCACGACCGAATGAGCGCGCGCCTCATGGGCTTGCCGGTCAGCGGCAACGGCCGTCGTCAGTCCTATGCCCACATGCCTATGCCGCGCATGACCAACACAGCAATGGAAGGCGGCTCAACCCCGCGTGCCGAGATGATTGAGGCCACCAAGCGGGGGCTCTACTGCGCCAATTTCGGCGGTGGCCAAGTGGACATCACCAACGGCAAGTTCGTGTTCCAATGCACGGAAGCTTATCTCATCGAGAACGGCAAAATCACCTCGCCGGTGAAGGGCGCGACCCTGATTGGCGACGGCCCCTCGGCGTTGACGCGCGTGACCATGATCGGCGACGACTTCGATTTTGATCCCGGCATCGGGGTATGTGGCAAGTCGGGCCAGAGCGTGCCGGTTGGCGTTGGCCAGCCCTCACTGAAGATTACCGGCCTGACCGTCGGCGGGACCAGCGTCTAGGTTACGGCGTTTTAACTGGCATTGCTGCCCACTTCAGGCGATTGACGGTCGTAAATCAGGGAGCGGGCGGTCATGTCTTTCATTCTACACGCCTTAGCCCAGGCTGCCGCCGCATCGACCCCTGAGGTCGTAGCTCAGGCTGCGCCGACGCAAGGTGTGATCTCTTATCCACTCGCGTTTTTCACCGCAGCCCGCCCCACCAACGCTCTGGAAATGATCGGGCGCATACCGGGCTTCAACTTTGAGGGTGGCGACAGTGTTCGTGGTTTCGAAGGTGCGGGCGGAAATGTCCTGATCGACGGACAGCGCCCCGCCTCAAAATCCGACGGCCTTGAAGATGTCCTGCGTCGTTTGCCCGCGTCCAAAGTCGCGCGCATTGACCTGATCCGTGGCGGCGCGCCCGGCATCGACATGCAGGGCAAGTCGGTCATTGCCAATATCGTGCAAAAAGAAGGTGGCGGATTTCATGGCCTGATGGCCGTCGCCAACCTTCTGATGATCGATGATGGCCGCAATGGGCCGGCCACCCGCCTGGAAGCCTCCAACGGGTCAAACGGGCGAAACTGGGAGCTTGGTCTATTCGCTGGTCGCGGCTCCGACGACGGTGCAGGCGATGGACCACGGGTTCGTGTTGGGCCTACCGGAACGCCACTCATTCGATCGCAGGTTCAGTCCGAGGGTAACTGGTCCAACCTGATCGGGACTGGAGCCTATGAACTCCCTCTGTTTGGTGGAAAGTTCCGGATCAATGGCCGCTATGAACACAACCCCTACGAATCTGAAGAAACCAACCGCTCTAGTTTTCCCGCCGACAAGGTTGAGCGCTCTGAATTCTATGAAGACTCCGACACCACCGAGATCGGTTTGCGTTTTGGCCGAGATTTCGGCCCACGCACCAAGCTGGAATTGGTCGGCCTGAGGCAAGCTAAGGACGGCGGAATTTCCGACCTTTCATCCGAGCCGGGCTCTATCCAAACCTTCAAGCGCGACTCCCAAAGGACGGAGACCATTGGTCGGGCGGTCGTTAAGTTCACCCAAACCTCCACCCTTTCCTGGGAGCTGGGTGGCGAGACCGCGCTCAACACGCTGGATAACAGAACCCAACGCACCGATAATGGTGTCGCCATCAAGCTACCGGCCGCCAATGTCGAGGTCGAGGAAAAGCGCTGGGAGCTGTTTGGTAAGGCAGTCTGGCGGCCGCGACCCACATGGACAGTTGAAGCAGGGCTTCGGCAAGAAGGCTCTACCATCTCGTCAAGCGGCGAT
>JANLPX010000466.1:0-2477 GCA_031367485.1 Alphaproteobacteria bacterium
GATCTTGCCGTCGCTACGATCACTGACCTCTGCTGGCGTGAACAGGGAAGACGGGCGCAAAGCCGCGGCGTCCGGTAGGAAGGCTGCAAACCAAGCTCGAAACTCGCGCGGCGACAGGAACCGGCGCATGCACTCGGCCTCGATCAGAGCCGGCGACAGGAACGCGTCCCCTGAGGGCTCCCGCGCCTGATCGGCTTGATCCTGACCATACCAATCGAGCGCTCTTTGTCGCAGCAGTTGAGCAAATGCCGCATCATGCGTCGCCACCGCATAGTCGTGTGCCAAGGCCAGGGCGAAGGCAGTGGAGGCGTGCGCCCCCGTCCGGATTGGATAGGTCGACAGAGGCAGGAAATCGCGGAACCGCTGGGCGAAGACACCAGCTAAGGGTGCCAAGCGCCCGGCCCAAGGCGCGTCGTGGGCCAGCAACTCGGCCTGAAGTTTCAGCAGCCAAGCCCAACCATAGGATCGCTCAAATCCCCTTGAGCTTGGTAGGTCCAGATAGGCTCGCTCGATCTCAACCTTCTCTGGGGTGAAGCTCTGAGCGAACAGTTCGGCGATCTCACCGGCCTGGGGCAAATCCGGATAGAACCGACGCAGGCTCGCCAGCAACCAATATCCGTGAACGCAGGAGTGCCAATCGAAACTCCCAAAGAAGATGGGGTGCAGGTCACGCGGAGTCCGAGCATCGTGAGGACCACTGAGAACATGGTCAAGCTTGTGCGGATACTCTCTGGTCACATGGCCAAGCGCGATGGCCGTAAACTTGGACGCCAGTTCGGGGGTCAGGGCGGAAAAAGAGGACATAGGACAGGGCCATTTTGACGAGCAGTCGGGGAATAGCAGTGGAGATTTGGGCCGAGATCTCGATGGGGTCTTTGCCATCGGGATCAGCATCGCGCTTCTCTCGACTCTAAAACTCAGCCAAGACTAGGCCATTCCACAGTCCGCGAAAGGGCGGGTTTCGACGATGATCCTGGGCGTGATCCAAGGCCGGATGACCTCGACCCGCCTGCCCGGCAAGGTGCTGGCCGATATCGAAGGCATGCCCATGATCGGCCGCCAGATCGAGCGACTGCGGCGGTCTCGACATGTGGATGCTCTCATCCTGGCCACCAGCCACGAGACCTCCGACAATCCCCTGGTGGACTATGTTGTGACCCTGGGCCTGCCCGTGGTCCGCGGACCCTTACAGGATGTCCTCAGTCGGTTCGCGGCGGTTCTCGATGCCTATCCGCAAGCCGAAGTGGTGGTGCGCCTGACCGCCGATTGTCCACTCACCGACTGGCGCGTGCTGGATGCCCTCATCGAAAGACGCGCGAGCGCCGATGCCGATTATGCTAACAATACCATGCCACAACAGACCTTCCCGCACGGCCTGGACGTTGAAGCGATGAAAGTCTCGGCCCTCCGTGCCGCGGCCCTACAGGCGACTGAGCCCTATGATCGCGAACATGTGACGCCCTACATCTACCGGAACTCGGCACTCTTTAAGTTGGAGAACTTGCAGCGTTCAGGCTCGCTGGCCCATCTCCGCTGGACGGTGGATTACCCCGACGACCTCGTCTTCGTGCGCCACGTCTATCGCACCCTGTTGGCCGACAACCCCGATTTTGGCACCGAAGATATCGCCGCCCTCGACTGGAATAGCTCCCGGGCTGAGATTTAGTCGCCGATCTCAAACCCCTTCGCCCTTAGTCGCGTCACACTGGCTGGCCGCGCCGCTTCCCACTCGCTGGCTAACATGCCCAAGCCCACCACATCACGCGGAACCCCCGCCTTCCAAACATGTGCCCGGTAGAGCGCCTCTCGCACAAACCCAAAGTTCTCATGGGTTTTCCAGACCGCCTCGTTCTCGATTAAAACTTCGCAGCAGAGCTTTTGCAGACCCAGTTCGCGGAATGCAAAATCCAAAACGAACACCTCGACAAACGCGCCCACGCCCTTCCCCCTGGTCGCCGGGTCGGCCAAGTAAAAAGCCCAAAACGCCTTGCGATTGGTCTGCGAGATATCTGCCAAGTTGGCCAAACCGACCGGTGCGCCGTCCAACTCAATAATCCAATAGCGGCGGTCGGGATCCTTCAGCACGCGGGCCATGAAGACCTCATGCTCTTCGGCACTGATCACATGGTCGGAATACATCCATTGCGCTACGTCAGGCTGGTTGCGCCAGTTCAGCATCCGCGCGGAGTCGTCCGCCGTGGCAGGCCGCAAACGAGCATCGACCGTGTTGGTCATGTGGCTAGCCGCCCCTAAATCCCCAATCCGTCAAACCGATACGCCTCTCCGTCCCGCTTGATGTGCCCGGCCGTCGGTGCCGCAAAGTGCGTGCCGATCACCAGCACGTCACCGTCAGCGACTCCCTCAAACATTCCGCGCCGCATCACCGCAGACGCCACCGGGTCGCTATCGAAGGGCGGGGACCAGTCGGGGTGGGCCAGTTGGCTGGGGTGATGGACCGCGTCGCCGGTGATCATCGC
>JANLPX010000530.1:0-2798 GCA_031367485.1 Alphaproteobacteria bacterium
GCAGGGATCTGGCCCTCCTCGGGCTGGCCTGAGACGATGCCGACCGGTTTGTGTATGAGCACACTGAACGTTGCCTCCAGCTTGGCCTGGGCGACATCGTTGAGCACAAGCGTCTGACCGGGCAAGATTTTGCGCCCGGCATCGTCGACCCGTTCGCCATCGATGTGGACCAGACCTTGGTCGATCAGGGTCTCGGCTTCGCGCCGCGAACATACCCCGCTTTGAGCCAGCCAGCGATTAACCCGCTGAGGTTCGGCTTGGTCGTAAAGGCGGGTCCAGGCCATGTGGGTTCCAATCTCTAAGCTTCTGTAGGGGCTCAGTGTTGGCTTGGGCAAGCTTTAGGCCCGCCAAATCGATTTCTCAATGTCTTACTCTTGTAGTGGAGCGCCAAGAGCGCGGCGAGGGGATCGTGGAACGGCAGCCGAACTTGAACCCGTGTCGCTTCTTGTGGGATTACTGGTTTGGCAAGGATTGCCCTATATCCGAAGAGGTGGCGTAAGAGGGCGGCGTGTCGATCAATGGCTGCCCCCGAGATCGTTAGAATAAGCGCCAATCTGGGAAGACGTGGTGGGGTTATCAATTGTCATTCCGAGACGCGTCCAAGTTGTAAGCGCAGGACATAATTGAGATGAGCGATCTGAAGGTCGTCCTGCACGACGATGCCGAACAACTGAAGACACTGGAGGCTGACTGGACGCAGTTAGCCGATGCGGTGCAGACGCGTTCCGCCTGCCAAGACTTCGATTTCGCCCTATGTGGTTGGGAGACTCTGACCAAGACCCCTGACGTTAGGTTAGCCGTGGTCACCGTTTGGCGCGAACGCGAGCTACTTTACGCTTGGCCTCTCTATACCCAGCGTAGTGGCATGATCACGGTAGCCTGCCATTTGGGTAGTGGAGATCTGCACGAATATGCCGGGCCGCTCGTGCGAAATGATGACGACACGCAAGCGGTGGTTCATGCCGCGCTGGGCTCGCTCAAGACGGTGGCCGACGTCGTCAAAATCTATAACGTTCACGCGCCAAGCCGCATTGCCCAGGCGATCCAGTCTTACTCTGCGCCCAAGAGCGGTAGCACCACAACGGCACCGGTGGTCAGTTTGGCTGGAGCATCCGACTGGGATAGCTGGTCAAAGACGATGTCCAAGAAATTCAGGGCGTCACTTCGATACTACCGCAAGAATCTCGCCGAGATGGGTAAGCTCGATTTTCGCTTGATGGTCGGCCCCGACGAAGGCGTCCATTGCATGGCGTGGATATTCGAACGCAAACGAGAGTGGTTGGTCGAAAAGAAGTTCGAACGCAGCTTCTTTCTCAACCCACAGATCGAGGTTTTCTTCACGAAACTGGCTGAACGATCACCGCGCGATGATGGCCGACCATATGGTGTGCAAACCTATGCGATAACCTTAGACGACAAGATAATTGCAGCTTGTATCTGTCTAAACTCTGGCGACCGGATCGAGTACCACACAACCACCTTTGATCCCGCCTACGGCTTGCACTCCCCTGGTAGTCTATTGATCCAAGACTGTGTGACTATGTGCATCGAACGCGGCGTTGATTTCGACTTCCGGATGGGACAGTCGTCTTACAAGACCCGTTGGTCTGATCGCCAAGACGGTCTCGAGAACTTCAACATTGCCTTCACGACCAAGGGACGGTTGGCTGTAGCCGTCGAGGCGGCACAAGGTGCAGTGCATGGCCTGCGGGTGAAGTATGGGCCGCGTATTAAGGCACTCTTGCGCCGGGGCCGTGACGAGGCCTAGTCTGAGAGTCGATCTAGTCGACCCTATCCGGAACATGGGCCATCAAGTTCGGAATTTCGATCTCAATGCGCCGGTTCGCCTGGGGCAGGGCAGGGGCCATGGGCTCACCACGACTCTGCCAGATCGCGACGCTGTCATAGTCATTACCGAATGGCGACGACGCGCGTTCTTCGTCTGAGAAAGCATTCTTTGCCGCGTAGTGACGAACGAAGTTCTGTGCCCCATCAAATAACGCCGCTTGGGTTGGATTATAGTAGACAATCCAAACCTTTAGATCCGGCTTAGCAGCGAGATCGCGGGTCAAGTTGGCGATCAAAGTTGCCACCACGTCGCCATGGAAGGGATTGTAGAGGTACAACACTACCGAGCCCAAGGCGGGCAAGACAGGTTGGCTAGCGTCACCGTGGATCACCCTAGCGCGAGTTCTGTCGGGATGTCGCGCCGCGACCTGCTGACAATTCCTCTGGGCAATCCGCGCGACTAGGCCCGATAGCTCAATGCCGGTAATTGCGGCGAAAGGGTATTCTGTGGCGACCGCCAAGATACGACCCTTACCGCAACCGAGATCGAAGAAGGCTCCACCCGATAGGTTCGGCAATAGTTCAAGGCAGTGACGCACGATGCTGGGTTGAGACCCCACATAACCGGTATTCGAACTATCAGCGGCTGCATCGCCGCTGCGGATGAGAAAGCGGCGAACTTTGCCAGACGTTTCGATGCCATATTGGTGATCAATAGGATGTTTCGGCCAGGGACGCAGCGCCTTCAGAATTCTATTTATCATCAACGCAATCCCAACCGAGGCAGAAAGTATGTGGTCCAATGCTAAGACCGTCAAGGTTGCAGGCGGTCGTGACAGGGCGATGGTCGAGTTTGTCGACACCAACGATGAGCGGTGAGGCTCTCCACTGTTTTTTGGAATGGACCCTTTAGCAGGTCGAAGCGGTGGCTCCCCGAGTAGGACTCGAACCTACGACAAGTCGGTTAACAGCCGACTGCTCTACCAGCTGAGCTATCGGGGAACATCGCT
>JANLPX010000538.1:0-2211 GCA_031367485.1 Alphaproteobacteria bacterium
GAGCCGATCAAGCAGGACCTAAATCTCGCCGATTGGCAGCTCGGCCTGATGAGCGGTCTGGCCTTTGCCCTGCTTTACACGTTCCTGGGCATCCCCATCGCCCGGCTGGCCGAGCACAGCCACCGCCCCCGGATCATCAGCCTAGCCGCCGCCACCTGGAGCGGCTTCACCATCGCCTGTGCCTTCGCCGCTAATTTCTGGCAGCTCCTGCTGTTTCGCGTAGGCGTCGGGGTGGGGGAGGCCGGCTGCACGCCGCCGGCGCACTCGCTGATCGTCGACTACCACCCCCTGGAGAAACGCGCCTCAGCGCTCTCCTTCTATTCCCTCGGCGGGGCCATCGGTACGCTGCTGGGCCTGGTCATCGGTGGGCTGGTCTACGACGTCTATGGTTGGCGGGTCAGCTTCCTGGTGGCGGGCTCTCCGGGTTTATTCTTTGCGCTCCTGGCCTTCTTCACCTTGAAAGAGCCCCGCGCCATCCTGGCTCGACATGCAGCTGCGGCCGCTGGCGCAGCGGCAACCTTCCCTCAGACCATGGCCTATCTGTTCAAAAACCCGACCTTCTGGTTCATTGCCTTCGGGGCGATGATCGTCAATTTCGGCGGCGGCACCGCGTTCACGGCCTCGTTCTTCCTGCGCAATCATACGGCGGAAGTGGCCGCGATGGCTGCAGGGCTAGGCCTGAAATCAGTGGGCTTCCTGGGTCTGACTATGGGCCTGACCAATGCGGCCGGTGCCGTCGGCATCTGGATGGGCGGCTGGATCACCGACCGCTACGGCGCGCGCGACCTGCGTAACTATGTGGTGGCTCCGGCCATCGCGGCTCTGGTCGGCATGCCTATCCGGGTCGCGCTCTACACGGTGGATTCAACCGGGCTAGCGCTTGTACTGCTGGCGGTGGTCACCTTCCTGGGCGGCTTTTGGTGGGGACCAGTGTTCAGCGTCGGCCAGTCCGTCGTGCCGCCCTATATGCGCGCCACCAGCGCCGCGATCTTACTGTTCACCATCAACCTGATCGGTACCGGTATGGGGCCGCTGGTCCTGGGTCTGGCCTCCGACTATTTCAATCATGGGCTAGGCATGGGCCCTGCTGAGGGCGTCCGTTGGGCCCTCTTGGCCACCGTCATCCTAGGTTTGCCGGCGTTCGGCTGTTTCTGGCTGGCGCGACGCACCATCCGGCGGGATTTCTTGGTCTAGTGACCCGTCAGGTGAGCAACTAGCCCCTCGATCTTGCCGTCAAACAGGCGGTCGGCCAAGGCCTGAATCTGGTCGTCCACATAGGCGCTGCGGGTGACCATTGGGTGGTAGAGCTGCCGCCCGTCCTCGCGCTTAGAGCTGATCATCCCCTTGCGCATCAGACGCCCAAGCAAGGTCTTGACCGTTGCGTCACCCCAGCTCTGCGCCAGCTTCACCTCATCAATCAACGAAGCAAAAGACAGCGGCCCCCGCCGCCACAGAGCGCCGAGCACCACACTCTCCGCGTCGGTGACGGGGACGGGCTCACGGGTCAGGATCGTAACACCGCGCGGTCGATGCGGCCCTCCACGATGGCGTTGGCGACGGCGGCCACCACGCCGCTTTTGATCCCAAACATCAGCGCTAGAGCCGCTTCAGCAAAGCCCGGTGCCAGCTCCTTCAGGGTGGGTGGAACCGCAACGTTGGACATCCCGAGCGTCATGCCGAAAATCACATTGGCCGCAGCCAGGCATCCAAATAGAGGGCCGGCAAATCGCAGTCCTGCTAGGTAGGCCGAGCCAGTGATAAGCTCGGGTCCCGCCGCCACCTTGCGCCAACACACGACGATCGCCCAGACCATGGCCACTGTCGGGACCAGCATCATGATTTTGTTGATCAGGCTCGCGTCGCGAATGACCCCAAAGATTGTCAACGGCTCGGCTTGAGCCACCGCAGGGATCGTGAGCAGGGCTGCCGTTGCCAGCAACCAACCATATTTGGACATGTGTTTCCTCCCGAAGACTACGTGCGTAGTTATATTAGATTACATGCGTAACCATTGCCGTCAAGCCTTAGCTTCTCGCACAAACTTAGGGAAATGCCTTACTGTCTTGACCCCCACCCTGCGCGCCTATAACAAAGGCAAATGCCTAACCAATCCACCAACCTCGACTCTGCGTTCCGCGCCTTGGCCGACCCAACGCGTCGAGCGGTATTGCAGCGTCTCGCCAAGGGCTCGACCAGCGTCTCCGATCTCGC
>JANLPX010000008.1:0-4863 GCA_031367485.1 Alphaproteobacteria bacterium
AAAAGCGTCACAGTGACATACTGCTTGCGCACCCCAACCTTTTGTTAATAAATCCGACCAGGACGCAGCCTTGGGGGCTGTGCAAGTTGGTGGGGACACTAGTGAAAAACACAACAATGATCCGCTTTGTAGCGGCCTTGATGGTGGCGTCGTCGATGACGACCCTGGCATACGCTCAATCGATAAAAGCAGAATATGGAGTTTTCGAAGGTGGCCCGTTGATGCTCGATGAAGAGCATGGGATTTTCGGGGATATGGCCGGCTCGGTAGCTCATCGGTCCATCAGTGCTGACTCGGGCACGATTGGCGAAAAGGCTTCCAGCATATCTATGCTCAGCGCGGGTTCGCCAAGCGTCGGCTTGAGCTTCGAAGGCGTCAGCCAATATGACGTGGCGTCTGTGAGGCGGAACTTTATTCCGCCAGATACCATAGGGGCCATTGGTGCAACCCAGTTCATGGAAGCCGTCAACGGCGGCATCGGCATCTTTGACAAATCTACAGGCGCTCGTCTCTCGTTTGTTTCGGACACGGCATTCTGGAATTCAGTAGGCCAAGCCGGGGCACCAAGTGGTGACCAGCGGGTCATGTACAACGCCGAAGCCAATCGTTGGATCGCCTTGTCGTTCGGATCGAACGCTAAGGATATCCAGATCGCAGTTTCCGATACGTCAGATGCCTTAGGATCCTGGAAGTCGACTAAGTACGAAGGCTACGCCGGCTTTGGCTTTGGTGCCATTGCCGACTACCCGACCTTGGCGATTGACAAGAACGCCGTTTACATCGGCACGAACAACTTCGCGCCCTCGTTTGCGGGCGGCAGCAACTCCTTCCGTGGCACGACCTTGAGCGTTATCCCGTTGACGAGCTTGTTCAACGGCCTGGCCCCGACGACTGCCGGTATCAAGAAATTTGAGTCGGCTTGCTGCGCCGCCGGCTTTGACACGGCACACGGCTTTGCAATCCAGGGCGTAAATAGCTCCAGCTCTGATACCTCGGGCTACATCCTGGCCGCTTCGCTGACCACCAGCGACTTGAGCTTCTACAAGATCACGGATGCCGGAACCCTGGGTGCTACGCGCACGGGCAGCGTCACTGTCGGCTCTGGCTACGACTCCAACGGCGCGGGCCGTCAGCCGGATGCGGCTGGCACAGGCAGCGCGCGGGTTGTGGACACCTCGGATGACCGTATCGCCAGCAGTGTCTGGGAAGTCGGAGGTCGCATCTACAGCGTCCACACGATTACCGAAATCGGCGGTGACTTCACGTCGGTGCGATGGAATGTGACCGACAAAGCCACCGGCCTGATGCTGGACGAAGGTGCGATCGGCGGCGGCGGATTTGACTATTACATGGGCTCACTTGCCGTGAACGAGTTCGGTCAGGTGGTCATTGCCTATAACCGCTCTGGTTCCGTGGCGGGCATTGGTAAGATTAGTTTCCTAGCCCGGGCGTTCACGACAGACGGCACCGGCAAATTAGTGGCTCAAGGCAGTGAGATGCTGCTCCACGTGAGTGACGTGGACGACTACCACAATGGGAGCGTCTTTGGGTCTCCCGCTGCTGGCCGTCAGCGTTGGGGTGACTACAGTTCCGTGACGATCGATCCCCTCAATCACTTAAGCTTCTGGGCCATCGGCGAATTCGCCCGCGAGTACAACAACGCAGCAGGCGGCCACCCAGGCGGCACCGGCGGTTCGCGCTGGGGCACTTGGATTTCCCAAATCACCGTTCCTGGCGGGGCAGCGATACCTGAACCTGCGACCTGGGCGATGATGATCCTGGGCTTTGGTCTGATCGGTGCAACGGCTCGCCGTCGCCGGTCGGTCGCAAGCTAAGCGACGACGTCCATTTAGACTTGAACGGGCGGAACCATTGGTTCCGCCCGTTTTCATTTGGGCTTAGTGTTCGGCAACAAAGGTGAGGCGTCCCATGATGTGGAAATATCTACTGATGGCCGCAGCGGTTTTTGCACCGATTGATGCGGCACAGGCCGGTGCCCGAGAACTCTCCGGTACGTGGGGCGGCGAGCGAACAATCGTTACCTTCGGCAAGAGTGGAGCTGAGGTTCAATCTGATTGCGCGAACGGAACGATTCAGGGCCCAATCCGAATAAACGCAGCGGGCAAGTTCGCTGCCAAGGGCACATTCCAGTCGTTTGGTGGAGGGCCTCAAGCCATAGAGCTCGCGCCGATCCCAGCAGCACAGTTCGGCGGCCATGTGAGCGGCAAGACGCTAATCCTCAGCATCAAGGTCAAGGGCAGCCCAACTCAAACCCTAACTCTTCGCGAGGGTGTTCGGCCTAAGCTAATTCGCTGCCTCTAAAGCCGTAACGGTTTCTTCGACCACAAAGCCCTTCCAGCTGGCCATGTAGTCAACAAACGCTGGACCTAGTCCCTCGGCGCGGAGGTGGGCGCGGGTCACCGGGATGCTAGCTGGCAGAAACGCGGGATTGGCAGCTAGCAGCTTGGGATAATCGTGGTGCAAAATCGCTGCGCGACCCAAGAGCACAAAATCCACGCCGGCATCGAGACAGGCCTGCACATCGGCCGGGCTCATGATTTTTCCGGCCACGCCAAGCCGGGTGTTACCTCGGTCGAGCGCGGCGAACCAGTTGAGCAGGCTGCGACCTTTGAACTCGGCTTCGCTAGGTTCTTTGAAGCAATCCCAAAGCGACATATCCAGATAGTCGAGCTTGCCGCCCGTCATCAGTTGCTCCGCCAGGGCCAGGCTCTCGCTCATCACGATGCCGAACCGCTCAGGCGACAAGCGCAGACCCAGATTGAAGTCGGGCCGGCAGCGCGCACGGATGCCGTCGATGATCGCATTGATCACACTTGCGCGGTTTTCCAGACTTCCGCCGAACCGATCGGTCCGTTGATTGGTTTCTGCGCTCACAAATTGGCAGAGGATGTAGCCATGCGCCCCGTGCAGCTCGACCCCGTCGAAGCCCGCCCGTTCAGCACGCACCGCCGCAGCGATAAAGTCCTCAATCAGCTGAGCCACCTCAACCTCGCTGAGCGCGCGAGCCCCGAACTCTGCATTGTCAGAGGGGCAAACCGGCTTCGTCCCGATCATGGCCTCAGGTGAACGCATGCCGGCGTGATGAAGCTGTACGACCGCAACGCTACCGGTCGCCTTGATCGCAGCCGCGAGCCTAGTGAGGCCGGGCAAGTGATCATCAGAGAATACACCCAGCTGGCCTGGGAAACCTTGTCCCACCGCCTGGACATGAGCCGCACAGGTCATGGTCAGGCCGAACCCGCCCTGCGCGCGCATGGTGAGCCACTTAAACTCATCATCAGAAAGCGTACCATCCACATGGCTCTGCAAGTTGGTCAGCGGTGCCAACATGAAGCGGTTTTTCATGGCCGGGCCACGGACAAAAGTCAGGGGGGAAAACAGATCAGTCATTGCGGCGCTACCTTGGTTTCTGGTCCCTCTTAGCTGGCCCATTGGCCGAACTGCAAGGTGTTCACGCTCCGCCAACCTAGAACCTCTATGATCGTTGCATGGAACACGACGGTACCTCAGGGCGAGAATTTGGTCGTCGGCGATATGACGTGGCTCGGCCTGTTATGGCTCAGCCATCGCCCGTCAGGCAGCTTCCGATCTCCTCTCCCTCAACCGATCCTGAGTTCGAAGCCTGGTCGAAAGCCAGAAATGCGACACGGTGGCGGACCTGGGGGATTTGCGGCTTGCTCGTCGTGGGTGGCCCCATGAGCCTGCTATTACCCGAGGGTCTGGGCCAGTTTGGCGGCATGGGTTTATGTGGCCTGGGCCTGCTGAGCTTCATGGCTCGGTTTCGCAAACGTCCGAAGGATGAACTTTAGTTAATCTGCCTGAACCCGCAAGAATCCTCCCTAGGCCAAGCCTTACCTCGAATTAATTAGCGCAGATCGCTGTTGCCTCGCATGTTCCCGCCGCGAGGAGCACCGCGATGTCATTGGCCTTGGCCACCTTGATCTACGAATGGCGACGCTACATGGCCGCTGTGATCGCACTGGCCTTCTCGGGTCTGCTGATCTTGGCCCAGGTGGGGATGTTCACAGGTATCGTGCGGGGGGCAACGGCGACCATCGACCGCTCGCGCGCCGATCTAATCCTGATGTCGCCCAAGGCCGAGAGCCTGATCGGCGACGGCCCCAGCGGTTTGCCACGCCGTTTGGGGCCGCAACTCTACCTGAACCCAGATATCGTACAGGTGGCGAGTTTTGACGGCAACGGAGGGCGCTGGTCCAACCTGCCTAAAGCCGACCAGAAACTGGTGACCACCTTTGTCCAGGTCAACATGGTCGATACCGAACCTGGTGCCGTAACCCTGCCGGTCGACTATCCCGAGAGCGTTCGCGTGGCCTTGCTCGAGCCCTATGCCATCGTCGTGGATCGCACGGTGTTGGGACGGTTGGGGATTAAGAAGGGCGACGACGCCAGTCTGAACGGTAAGACTGTTCATGTTCGCGCGCTGCTCGACGGCTACCCCAGCATCAATCAGGCATCAGTCACCGTCTCTCGCGACACCTTTCGGCTGCTCGGCATGTTGGAAAAGGGTGACAAGACCGGCCCACTGATGCTCCGGATCGCTGACCCGACCCGAGCAGAAGCGGTCCGCGACGCACTGAATGCCAAGTCCAATGGGGCCTACCGCGCCTGGACTCGCGCCGAGCTAGCCAAGGCCAATGAAGGCGCGCTGCTGAAGGAACAGATCATAGGCATCTTCCTAGGATTCTCGGTGTTTCTGGGTTTCCTGATCGGCGTTGGTATCACCTCGCAGACCCTGAGAGGTGCGATCTTGGCCAATATCAAAGAGTTCGCCAGCCTGAGAGCTCTCGGAGTTTCAATGGGATCGCTTCGGTTGATCGTCAT
>JANLPX010000175.1:0-3966 GCA_031367485.1 Alphaproteobacteria bacterium
TCGGGCGGGGGCTGTGCCACTGAAATTGGTGGCGGCCGGCATTGTCCTGCCGCTGGTCGGGGCCAGCCTCGGCCTGATGCTCGCCAAACTGGCGGGTCTTCCGCCGGGGGATGCGGTTCTGTTGACCGTTCTGGCGGGATCGGCCTCCTATATCGCGGTACCCTCGGCCATGCGCATGGCACTGCCCCAGGCTGACCCAGGCGTCTATCTGACCATGGCCCTGGGGATCAGCTTTCCGTTCAACCTGCTGATCGGCATCCCGCTCTATCAGTTTGCGGTGACAGCCTTGATCTAAGGCGGTGCGATCTAGGTCGACTGGGTCTAGGTCGACTGGGTATTGTCTGGCAGCCCCAGAATCCGCTTGGAGATGATGTTGTTCTGCACCTCAACCGAACCGCCATAGATGCTCATGGCCTTGCCGCCGAGCCAGCCGCGCACGGTCTCGATCTCCTCGTTGGAGAAGGCGGCACCGGTCCAGCCCAGGCCTTGGCCGCCCATGATTTCTAGGGTCAGTTCGGCGCGGGTCTGGGCCACGATGGTGGCGGAGTTCTTCAGGATCGAGGCCCCGTTGGTGGCGCCTGACGCGCCTTTGGACTCGGCGACAACCCGCGAGAGGGTCAAGCCGTGGACGCGGGCATCCATCAGGTGGTGGGTAAGGCGGGAGCGCAGATCGCGGTCGGCCAGCAGCCCGTCTTCGTCGACCTCAAGGTAGCGCTTGGCCAGGTCTTGCAGCGGCACAGCGCGGCCGCCGTTGGAACCGCCGGTCTGGCTAGCCCGCTCATGCTGCAACAGCCGCTTGCCGACACTCCAGCCGCCGTTCAGTTCGCCGAGTAGCGCGTCTTTGGGCGCAGTAGCATCGGTGAAGAAGGTTTCACAGAAGGGCGAGGCCCCGGCGATCAGGGCGATGGGGCGCGGCTCGATAGCCGGTTGACGCATATTGATCAGCATGAAGCTGATGCCTTCATGCTTCTTGGCCGTGAAGTCGGTGCGCACCAGGGCACCGCACCAGTCGGAATACTGCGCGCCGCTGGTCCACGTCTTTTGGCCGTTAATGACCCAGTGATCGCCGGCGTCTTCGCATTTCATCTGGAGAGAGGCGAGGTCAGAGCCGGCATTGGGTTCTGAATAGCCCACGCACCACTGCACATCGCCGCGCACGATGGGGGGAATGTGCTGCGCCTTTTGGGCGTCAGTGCCGTAGTCCAGGATGGTCGGGCCAATCATGGTGACGCCCATGCCGAACATCATCGGATTGAACGCGCCGACCTTGCCCATTTCTTGGGTCAGGACGCGAGCCTGCTGGGGGGTCATGCCGCCGCCGCCATATTCGGTGGGCCAGGTGGGCGTCGCCCAGCCCTTGGCGCCGATGGCTTTGCGCCAAGCAGCGAGGTCAGAATTGGGGGTCGTCAGCTCAGCGGCGGCGAGCGCGCCTTTGCCTTTGAGGGCGGCGGGGAAATTGGCCAGTAGCCAGGTGCGCGCCTCTGCCCGAAAGTCTTCCAGTTCCAGGTCGCCGCCAAAATCAGCCATAAGTCTTGCTCCGAAGAATTAGCGCCATCTTAGAACCACTCCGTGCTCGCTTCAAACAGCAAACGGGCGGCTGTCCCCAGCCGCCCGTTGCAGAGTTTCCAGTCTTGGAGGGTCTTAGAGACCTTGAAGCAGCTGACGGAAGGCCGAGGCGGGCATGCGAGCCAGCTCCGCAGCGAAGGGGGCCATCAGGCGGTCGAGTAGATTTTCAATGGCGCGAACCATGGGAGGATCCTTGTGCAATGCAGCAAATGTTGCAGTGCATATAGGAGTTAAGTCCTGACAAATCAATAAGTGAACAGCGATAAGATTAAGTTTTGGGGGCTATGGGATATTGCGACGCAGCGCTATCCTTCGTCGTCGAAGTCCATCAGATCATCTGCGGGTCCAGGCTCATAGCTCACCAGATCGCCTGGCTGGCAGTTTAGCTCTTTGCAGAGCGCGGCCAGAGTCGAGAACCTCACGGCCCGCGCCTTGCCGGTCTTTAAGATCGACAGATTGGCAATGGTGACGCCGACCCGGTCGGCAAGCTCGGTCAGCGACATGCGGCGCTCGAGGAGCATTCGGTCAAGTTGAACGCGGATGGGCATGGCTAGATCGTCAGCTCCGCCTCTTGGCGCAAACGCGCGCCCTCACGGAACACTTCAGCCAGGACGAAGACCACCAGCACAGAGAACCATGCGGTGAGACTGACGCCGTCGTCTCTCTTGAGATTGAGGTCGAGGATGTCGCTGGCGAGGCGAACGGCATAGCGAACGAGCTCAAGGCTGCCCAGGGCCAGACCGATGATCCGCAGGCGGCTGACATTTTCAGGATGGAAAGGGTCACCGGCCATTAGGGTCGCGAAGATCTGTCGCAACCGCGCCACAATGATGAGGACACCGCTGAGATAAAGGGTCCCGCCGATTAGGGCAGCCATGACCATCGGCCATTGTTTGACCAGCGCCAAGCCATTCACATCAATGGCAATCATCGCGATCAGGTCGGGATTGAAGCTGAGTAGCAGGGCGATCAGCAGGAGCAGCCCTGCGGCCACTGCGCCGATCCAGAGGGCGACGAACACCACATCCAAGATGATCTTGAGCAAGCTCGATACCGAGCCCGGTCCCAAGGCGCGCATCAAACGCATCATTTGCCCCCAGATTAAGTCTTGGCCCGCCGCGAAGGCCGCAGTCGAGTGCGGCGTCAGCGGCGGGTCTGATCCGCCATTATCATAGGCCAGTCCAGACTTAAGCGGTCAGATTGTTCGCAAACAAGGCCAGCACCGGCACAGCGGCAAGAACAAGAGCCAAAGCCATCGCGGTACGATCCATCCAAGCCATCATAGAATTAAACATGGTCAGTTCCTTTTGTGTTTCTGCTGCGTTGCAGCATTTGTGCCAACGACGTTGTGCCGCTGTTGTTGATATTCAATACGGGCACATCGATTTCCGATCAAGAATATTATCGTTTTTCGATATTAAACCTTCGTAAGAATATGAACTTTTCGCAATGCAGCGTAATGCGCCTCCCGCTATGATCGGTGACGATGAGATGGGAGATCCCTTGATGGCCTTGATGTTAAGCCCCGGTACGCGGTTAGTGGTCGCCACCCATAACCCGGGCAAAGCCAAGGAATTGGCAGAGATTCTGGAGAACCGCTTCACCCTGGTTACCGCCGGTGAGCTGCATCTGCCCGAGCCCGATGAGACCGAGACCACCTTTGAAGGCAATGCGCTGCTCAAGGCCCGCGCTGCTGCCAAGGCCAGCGGACTGATCGCGTTGGCTGACGATTCCGGACTTTCGGTCGCGGCTCTGGACGGTGCCCCCGGAATCTTCTCCGCGCGATGGGCCGGACCTACCAAAAACTTTACCACCGCCATGGCCCGGCTACAGGAAAGGTGGGCCGAACAGGCCACCGATAACCTCGACTGCTGGTTCACCTGCGCGCTGGCTGTGGCCTGGCCAGACGGCCCGGCCGTGGTGGTGCAAGGCCGCATCGAAGGCACGCTCACCTTCCCGGCCAGGGGCGAGCGCGGCTTTGGCTATGACCCGATCTTCACGCCGCTAGGCCACACCCAAACCTTCGGAGAAATGGACCCCGCCGCCAAGGACGCCATGAGCCACCGGGCGCTGGCCTTCGCCAAGCTGAAGGCCGCCATTCTGTGAACCAACAACTTGGGGTCTACATCCACTGGCCCTATTGCGCGCAGATTTGCCCCTATTGTGACTTCAACGTCTATCGGGACAGGGGCCGGGTCGCTGAACAAGGCGCCTTGAAAGACGCCATCCTCGCCGACCTCGCCGGGCAGAGCGCCCTAACCGGCCCGCGTGATCTGGTCTCGATCTTCCTAGGCGGCGGCACCCCCTCGCTGATGGACCCTGACTGGGCCGGTGAGATCATTGCCGCCTGCCGCGCGCTCTGGACCCCGACGCCCGATCTGGAAGTCACCTTAGAAGCCA
>JANLPX010000027.1:0-7386 GCA_031367485.1 Alphaproteobacteria bacterium
CCCTTGTGCCAGATCTCATTGCGGGAGCGACTGAAATAGACCGCCTCGCCTAGTTCCAAGGTCTGACCCAGCGCCTCACTATTCATCCAGCCGATCATCAACACTTCGCCGGTCTCGGCGTGCTGAGCGATAGCCGCGATCAAACCGCTGGCATCGAAGCGCGGCGCAAGCAGCGTGCCGCGCTCCAGCTCAGATTTGTCGTTCGCAGTCGGAAAGGCAGATTGGGTCATGACCCCAATGGTCTAGCGCTTATTGACGAAATCCAGAAACCGCTGACGCAGGGTCGCGTCGGTCTTAAACACGCCGGTAAACTGAGTGGTGATCGTGGTCACATGGCGGTGGTGGACGCCGCGCGTGGTCATGCACTGGTGTGCCGCATCGATCAGCACGGCGACGCCAGCCGGACGTAAGCTGTCGGTGATCGCGTCAGCAATTTGCTGGGTCATGGTTTCTTGGGTCTGTAAACGGCGCGCGAAGATTTCGACCACCTTCGCCAGCTTGGATATGCCAACGACGCGGTTGGTCGGCATATAGGCCACATAGGCCTTGCCGAGGAACGGGGCCATGTGGTGCTCGCAGTGGCTCTCCACCTCGATCTCGCGCAGCATGACGATGTCGTCATAGCCCTGTACGTCTTCGAAGGTCCGGCTGAGTTCCTTGGCGGGATCCAGATTGTAGCCCTCGAACCATTCGGCGTAGGCGTCGACCACGCGCTTAGGCGTATCGATCACACCCTCGCGACGCGGATCGTCGCCGGCCCAGGCGATCAAGGTGCGAACGGCCGCCATAGCTTCTTCGCGCGATGGGCGTTTTACGGCTTCGAGTTCGGTACCAGGGGTCCCAACAAGGGTTCGGTCGCGGCTAGGAGCATCCATGATTAAATGAGCGGTCTTTCCAGGGCTGAGTTGCGGCTGGGACGAAGGTCCCAGACATGACGCGTGGCTTCCCTAAGTTTTGGCGAAAGATGGTGCGTTAAGCCCCGTGGTCTCCCGGCCTTACCGACTGTATATGGGGCCAATGCCTTTCTCGGCAACCGTTACCCAGCGTCAGATTGTAAAAGAACCTATGAGCCTCGCCCTCTACGACACCATGACCCGCACCAAACGGGCCTTCGTCCCTGCCGATCCGAAGCGGGTGACGCTCTATGTCTGCGGGCCCACGGTCTATAATTTCAGCCATATTGGCAATTTTCGGCCGGTGGTGGTGTTTGATCTGCTGTTTCGGGTCCTACGCCGGACCTATGGCCAGGAAGCGGTGATCTATGCGGCGAACGTCACCGACGTCGATGACAAGATCAATCTGAAGGCTATTGAGGAAGGGGTGCCGATCGCCACCATTACAGATCGCTACCTGGCCGCCTACAATGCTGACATGGCGTCACTTGGGGCCTTGCCACCGACCTTCCAACCGAGGGTTACCCAGACCATGGAGGCCATCATCGCGATGATAGGTCGGCTGGTGCACAACAATTCCGCCTATGCCGCTGAGGGCCATGTCCTCTTCAACACCCAGGCCTACAGCGACTACGGCAAGCTTTCCCGTCATCCCATGGAGGACATGATCGCCGGCGCGCGCGTCGAAGTGGCTCCCTATAAGCAACACGCGGCTGATTTTGTTCTGTGGAAACCCTCCAAACCCGGCGAGCCAGTTTGGGAAAGTCCCTGGGGTCCGGGTCGCCCCGGCTGGCACATTGAGTGCTCGGCCATGATTGAGCAGAGCCTTGGCCTGCCTATCGATATCCACGGTGGCGGCATCGACCTGTTGTTTCCCCACCACGAGAACGAGATGGCCCAGGGCATCTGCGCCCACGATGACCATAGCGTCGGTTACTCGAACTACTGGCTGCACAACGGCTTCTTGAACTTTGGCGATGAGAAAATGTCCAAGAGTCTGGGCAATGTCGCCCTGGCCCATGACTTGGTGAAGCAAGCCCCGGGCGAGGCTCTGCGCTGGGCGCTGCTGGTGGGCCATTACCGCGCGCCGCTTGAATGGACGACTGATCTTATTGAGCAGGCCAAGAAGGCGCTGGACCGTCTTTACGGGGCGCTTCGTCGTGCAGCTGACGTGATGGCCGAGTCGACGGGCCCGTCTGTAGACTTCCTGGAGGCGCTTGAAGATGACCTCAACACGCCCGCCGCCATGGCCGAACTGTTCGCGATGGCCACCGCGCTAGAGACCGCCAAGGGCGAGGACCGCGAATATGCCAAGGGCGAACTACTGGCTTCTGCCAATCTGATGGGCTTCCTGTTCGGTGACCCGGAGGCTTGGTTCCAGGTCGGTGTGGATGATGAGTTGCGGACCCGCGTTGACAGCTTGATCGCGGCTCGGGTTGCTGCGCGCACCGCCAAGGACTGGGCAGCAGCCGACACAATTCGTGCGGAATTGACGGCCTTGAATGTTGAGGTCATGGACAATCCGACGGGGGCGACCTGGCGGATCAAGGAGGCGGGCTAGATGGCGATCAAGACCCCGGCCATGTTCAATGCTGCAACCGGCTTCACCTTCGGCAAGGGTCAAGCCGGCGCTGGCCCACCCAAGATTGAGCACCGCATTGGGGTGCAAGCGCCCGCCGAAGTGATCTGGGAAATCCTGGCCGACCTCTCCGGTTGGGCCGATTGGAATCCGCTCTATCCCAAGGCAGAGGGGGCCCTAAGGATCGGCCAGGCGCTCAACCTGACTCTGGCGCTACCCGGAGAGCCGCATCAAACCATCCATCCCGTTATCGTCGATTGGGTACCCAACGACCAAATCCATTGGCAGCTCAGCCTGCAATATGGGCTGGTGAAAACCATCCGCTATATCGAGATCGAGATCCTGGGACCTACCAGCTGCATCCTCTCTAACGGTGAGATTTTTCAGGGCTTCTTGGGGCCGACGGTGGCGCAATCCAAGCGCCGCGCGATCCGGCAGGGCTTCACGGCGATGGGTGAAGCCTTGGCGGCCAGGGCCGAGGCTATCTGGCGAGCCCAGGGACAAACACCCATATTGGCCTCATGATCGACGATCTCTATTCGGCCAAGCTGTTGAAGCTGGCGGCCAATATGCCCCATGCCGGTCGCCTCTCTGATCCCCAAGGCACCGCTTCGAAAGTGGCCAAGCTGTGCGGCAGCACGGTGGTGATTGATGTGGACCTTCAGGACGGTCAGATCTCGCGCTTTGCCCAAGACGTGAAGGCCTGCGCTTTGGGCCAAGCCTCGGCCGCTGTGCTGGGGGCCCACGTGCTCGGCGCGAGCCTTTCAGAGCTGGAGTTGGCCAAGGATCAGTTTCGCGCTATGTTGAAAGAGGGTGGACCTCCACCCAATGGACGCTTTTCGGATCTCGCCATGCTCGCCCCGGTGAAGGACTATCCCGCCCGACACGCCTCAACGCTACTGGCGTTCGAAGCTGCGGTGGAGGCTGCCCGCCAGGCGACCACCCGAACTAGCCGCGCCGGCGTGGCTTGATAGCTCAGCCCCCGCAGGTTAATCGCTGCGATTGAATCGCAACCTTGCGAGCCGGCATGACCTTTTATGAACGCTGCGTCAGAGGCGCTCTTCGCACCTATAAGCTGACGCTTTCGCCGCTGATCGGACGCCAATGCCGCTATCTTCCGAGCTGTTCGGAATATGCGGCCCAGGCCCTGATCAGCCACGGTCTCTGGCGCGGCTCATGGCTTGGCGCCAAGCGGCTGTGTCGATGTAATCCCTGGGGTGGCTCGGGCTATGATCCGGTACCCCAACCGCGCGGCAAGGGCTCAGAGCCCGCCGCCCGGACATGGAAATGTGAAACATGATCGATCTAATTTTCCCAGACGGTTCGGTGCGCCAGTTTGAAGACGGCGTTTCCGGGCGTGACGTCGCCGCCTCCATCGCCAAGTCGCTGGAGAAACGCGCTCTGCTGATTAAGCTGGACGGAGCGCTCTATGATCTCGACCGGGTTCTACCCGGTGGCGGCAAGTTCGAAATCCTGACGCGCGAGAGTGCCGAGGCACTCGAGACCATCCGTCACGACGCCAGCCACGTTATGGCCCAGGCGGTGCAAGAACTGTTCCCCGGCACGCAAGTCACCATCGGCCCGGCCATCGAGGACGGCTTCTACTACGACTTTGCTCGCAATGCGCCGTTCAGCCTCGATGATTTGGCTACAATTGAACAGCGCATGAAAGAGATCGTCGACCGCGACCTCAAGATTGTCCGTGAGGTCTGGGACCGCGACGAAGCCATCGCCCACTTCACGTCTATCGGCGAAGTCTACAAGGCCGAGATTATTACCGATCTGCCGACGACGGAACCCATCAGTGTTTATCGGCAAGGCGACTGGAAGGACCTGTGCCTTGGTCCGCACTTGCCCTCCACCAAGCATGTGGGCAAAGCGTTCAAGCTGACAAAAGTCGCCGGGGCATATTGGCGAGGCGATCACCGCAATGCCCAACTTCAACGCATCTACGGTACGGCTTGGGCTTCAGACGCCGACCTCGAAGCCTATCTCCTGCGCATTGAGGAAGCTGAGCGCCGCGACCACCGCAAGATCGGCCGGGCCATGGACCTCTTCCACATGCAGGAAGAGGGGCGGGGCATGGTGTTCTGGCACAGCAAGGGCCTGACCCTCTGGCGCATTGTTGAGAACTATATGCGCCGCAGGTTGGACGCCGCTGGCTATGAGGAAGTGCGTACGCCCCAGGTTTTGGACCGTGTGTTCTGGGAAAAATCTGGGCACTGGGAAAAGTATCGGCCCAACATGTTCGTCTGCGAGACGGTCGAGGGGGAAGAGCTCTCCCTAAAGCCGATGAACTGTCCGGGCCATGTCCAAATCTTCAAGTTCGGCCAGAAGTCCTATCGCGACCTGCCCTTGCGTATGGCCGAGTTTGGGGCATGCCATCGCTATGAGCCCTCCGGAGCTTTGCATGGCCTGATGCGGGTGCGGGCCTTCACCCAAGACGATGCCCACATCTTCTGTCGCGAAGATCAGATCGAGGATGAAACGGCCCGTTTTATTGAGCTGGCCAGTTCGGTACATGCAGATTTCGGATTGGAACGCGACTACATTGCGCTGGCCACCCGACCCGAGGTTCGCGCTGGCAGTGATCAGTTCTGGGACAAGGCCGAGGCCCAGATGTTGGCCGCAGCCCGAAAAGTCGGCGTTGAGCCGGTGATCGCTGAGGGCGACGGCGCTTTCTATGCGCCTAAACTGGACTTTGTGCTCAAGGACGCCATCGGGCGCAGCTGGGTCTGTGGCACAATCCAATTGGATTACGTGCTGCCAGAGCGTCTTGATGCTGAATATACCGCCGAGGATGGGTCAAAGCAGCGCCCAGTCATGCTCCATCGCGCGATCCTAGGGTCATTCGAACGGTTCATAGGTGTGCTGATCGAGAACTACGCGGGAGCATTTCCGATGTGGCTAGCTCCGGTGCAGATCGTGGTCGCCACGATCACCTCCGACGCCGACGCCTATGCCCGCCAGGTGGTTGCCGCGCTGACGGCTCAGGGCCTTCGGGTCGAACTCGACCTTCGCAATGAGAAGATCAACTATAAGATTCGCGAGCATAGCCTAGCCAAAATACCGGTCATTGCGGTCGTTGGTCGTAGGGAAGCCGAGGAGGGCAAGGTCGCCCTGCGCCGCTTTGGTTCTGACGGCCAAACCGTGCTTTCCTTGGCCGACGCCGTGAAGGTGCTTGCCACAGAAGCCGTACCACCCGATGTTGCTCGTATCACTGCGGGGGCGGTGTCCGCGCCGAGTCTTATCGGTGTTGAGGAGGCTGGATGAACGGCGTCGCCGCACCAATCGTCGCCTATGCGCCCGCGCCCGACGTTTTGGCGGGAATAATGAGTGCTCGGCCCAAGGTCTCGGTTGTCGTCGTGGTCTATATGACCGGCGAGGCTTTGGATCAGAGCCTAAAATGCGTGTTGGCCGATCCTGCCGTGGACGAACTGATCATTGTCGACAACGGATCGTCCTTCACTGAGGCCGCCCGCCTGCGCGGCATTCTGGAGGGCGACGCGCGAGTGGTCCTGGTGAATGGTCAGGGCAATGTCGGCTTTGCTAAGGGTGCCAATCTTGGTGCGCGGCGCGCAACTGGCGACACCTTGGTGTTTCTAAACCCTGATGCGTTCTTGCAGCCCAGTTGCGTGGCGGAATTGAGCCGAGCGATTTCCGGGCGACCCGTGCCCTGCATCGTTGGTGGTCGAGTGCTCAACGCTGACCGCACCGAACAACGTGGCGCGCGGCGCGGCGACATCACCCTCGTCAATGCTTTGCTCAGCCTGAGTCACTTGGCGCGGCAAATTCCGAGCCTAGCGCGCTTCGATGTGCACTGGGAAAAGCAAGCGACACCGGACGGCGTGGCGATGATCCCGACTATCTCCGGAGCCTGTTTCTGCATGCGCCGTCAGGATTTCGACGCCCTAAATGGTTTCGATGAGGGCTATTTCCTGCATGTTGAGGATGTCGATCTTTGCTGGCGGGTGCGCCAAGCCGGCGGTCAGGTGCTATTCCAGCCTAAGGCCGAGGTGATTCATCTGGGCCATACCAGCCGCGCCAGTCCGATCCGCGTTGAGTTTCACAAGGGCGTGGGCTTGGCTCGCTTCTTCCGCAAACGCGCCCAGACCGTCGGTCAAGCCTTGGCGGCTTGGCTCCTCTCTCCGGTGATCGTCTGCACCGCCGTCGCCCGACCCGTCATGCGTCGGATGCAGGGCAGGGTGGCATAGCAATCTAACCCGGAAACACGCCGGCGCGACTCACCGAGGCTGCAGGAGGCTTGTCCAATATCCCCGCCATCCACTTAGCCGTCTCGATCAAGCCGCCGAGGTCATAGCTTGTCTCAAAACCTGCGCGTTCGAGCATAAAGACCAGATCCTCCGTCCCGATGTTTCCCGTGGCATCCGGCGCGAAGGGGCAACCGCCTAGGCCACCGCAACTGGCGTCCAGCACATCCACCCCGGCCTCGACTCCGGCATAGGCGTTGGCCAGGCCGGTATTGCGCGTATCGTGGAAATGTAGCCGTAGCTTCTTGTCGCCAATGACCCCACGCACGGCCTCGATCCTGCGGCGAACCGTCCAGGGATCGGCCACGCCAATGGTATCGGCGAGCGCGATTTCGGCGATGTTCAGACTAGCCGCTTCCCGCGCTAGGGCCACCAAGTGGTCTTGCGCCACCTCGCCGTCAAAGGGACACCCGAAGGCGACCGAGAAGGTCGCACTGATCGGCGGCCCGCCCTCGGCGTCCCGCCGCGCCGCGATTTCGGCGAGGGCCCCCATTTGTTCAGCCGTCGATGCCCCCTGATTGCGGATTCCAAACCCGTCGGTGGCACAAACCACCACGTTGGCCTCATCGCATTTGGCCGCGACTGCGCGCTCCCAGCCGCGCATGTTCAGTACTAGGCCGATGCGTGATTGTCCCGCGCCGGG